>NZ_JBJPHS010000206.1:0-5129 GCF_052939495.1 Phormidesmis sp. 146-12
TGTGACTTTACCCATAACCTGTCCAGAACGGACAACTTATGAATGAAACCGGAACCTGGACAACTTATGCTTAAAGACTGTCGGGCAAGGGTATATTCTGTTCGTTGAAGAGTATTTTAACTGGCGCAACTTCAAGATCATGGCAGCGTTTGAGGAATTCAATCAGATCCAGTTTTTGACGGTGCCGTCTTGTGACTTTTCTCTGGCTCAGTGAGTGATGTAGAATTGGCATCGCCGCTAGGATCTGTCCCAGTGCTTCTGCCATCCACAACTGCCACTCCCAGTCTTTGTCGGTAAAGCGTTGATGACTCAACGCCGTGAAATCGTGTCCCAACCATGCCCCGCAAGCGGCACAATATCCCAACTCTGTTTCACGACTCAAGAACGGCTGCGGACGGCGACAGTAGGTACACCAAAGTTGCGTGTAACAGTGATGCTTTGGACAAACACAAACGGGTTCAAGTGCCCAAAGCAACGGCGTGTAAAGCGTGAGTCCCGCATCTCGCTGTTGCTGGTAGCAGGCTGGACACCAGCATTGCTCATGACGCAGCATGTCACGCAAGTTAAAGAATCGACTCAGCGGTAACAGCGTCAGATACCGCAAATCCGAGCGTAAGGTAAGATGTTCGAGAAGTCGAACAATCTGTTCAACTTGATCATTTACAGAGAGCCAATCTTCTGCGGTCGTGTTTTGCAGCGTTGAAGGATGAGATCGCAAGAATGAGATTGATGCTTCGATGGCTGCCTGGTGCGGCAACTTGGAACGCTGCTGATTGAACACATAGCGAAATGCCAACTCGTATCGGATCAAGATCGGAGTTGGAACACAATGCGCTTCTGCTAATCTCACCAGATAGCTTGGTAATGTTTCAACCATCGCTGTCCCAACACCGAAAGGAACCAACGAGAAGAGACGACTCCGAGGGGGTAGCGCCGGGAAGGTTAAATCCCAGGATTCATAGCTCGGTAGATCGCTAGGTGGCATCGTACTATTCTCCAATCGGCAACCGTTGCGGTGAAGATGTTCCGGGTCGGACTCGACGGTTTTTCGAGGGCGCAGATTGTCTAACTTGCGTGACAGGCGGTGGCATTGTATCGAGTCCCAATGCGATACGAAGCATTGCGCCAGCGTTGGGATTATCGAGTTTAGACTCGCCTTCTTTGGCTTCGCTCAGCATGATGAAGCATTGCTCTGCGGACCAAGCTGTCGCTTCTAGATCGCTTCGGGTCAGGGTATGCTGCCCTTGATTTAGCGCAGTGACGAATGCTCGCGTCAACCAATCTTTGAGAATGCCCACACAGCCGATACAGCGCTCGTAGCAGAACTCCCAATCTCTCAGCAAATCTGGCTCTTCAACCAATGGCAGGTGACGCTGAAACGTTTGCAGGATTGCTCGAAATTGCTTTAAGTCATCCACGGTATCTGACTGATATCGGGAAAAGTGAACTTCTGCGGCTCGACGGCAGAGTTGAGCGCTCAGATTCCGCAGCATCAGCAATTCGTAAGTTCCGGTCAAGACGAATAGCACTCCGGTTAGATTGGCTAAAGATTTGAGACAGTCTGTTTGGTCGCGCAGTTTGCGCCCACTTGCAACTTTGCCTAGATTTTGCGCTTCATCGATATAAAAAGCAGCAGGCTGTCGATGTTGTAATGCAGATTCAAAGCTCTGCCGCAGTTTCAAGGTATTAATGCGCGAACGGCTGGGAATCTGAATGCAAGGTTCGCTCAGTGCCTTTAAGCCGCGAAAGTAGAAGTCTCGCCAGTCGAAGTTACTGAACTCTGGCGTTGCAGCTTCAATTCCGGTGATGGGAATTCGCCCCAAATTCTGCTCTAGATCCGGCAAAGCTGCTTCTAGTATTTTCTGACTCAAGCGCTGGAGCAGGGTTGATTTCCCAACGCCTGTGGGTCCAAGCAGAAAAATCAATCCAGTCCCAGCAGGCTCCTGAATCAAGCACATCAGCCTTTGAGCTGCGTCTGACAGTTTAGGATGCGCCATTGTGTATTGCTTAAAATAAGCAACTTTTTCGGTCATCGTTTGATCTAAAAGTTTGCGAGGAAAGCCTTCTTGAGTCGTCATGTTAGAACTCTCCATAATATTCTAATTGTTCTGACTCCAAGTCGATTAATTCATTCCCTAAAATGTTTCTACCGATCTTGTCGCTTATATTAGTTTCTGCGTCTCGATTGCTATCTGATAGCCCGGATTGATCTACTTCAATACTGTCTCTAAGCTCTGGATTGTTCGTGATTAACTTGATCACTCGCTGATTCTCAACTGCTTTGAGATGCTGGACAACAAGCTGTTCCTCAGTTGTCCCAACTGAATTTAAGAATTGCACTAACTCTGCGTCTGAGTTAATGACATTTTGCCCCTGCTGGCGTTTCCGTTGATACAGTTCTGCGCTAATTAAGTGAAGTTCTTTCTCAGATCGCCCTTTCAGTTGAGCATAGTAATTTGAGATACATTGCACCCATTGTCCTCGGACAAAAGCATAGGCAATTCCAACATCAAACGGGTCGTACCGCACTTCAACGGATGATTGTTCGATTTCTGGATCGCGGAAGTCATTTGACCAGTAGTAAATGTTGTGAATTTTGATTCCCCGACCCGGTTGAACTTTGCGCGTTGAACCTACAGGAGCAGGCAGCGTCAGGATGTGAAACAGTTCGTCGTACACCACTCGTCGATGGACTCGCTTTCCGCCAAGCATCAAGCCCAAGTTGAATGCCTCTCTCGGAGATTGCCCTAATGCTGGATGCTCTCGTTGATCATAAATCTGATATGCCCATTCGCATAAGGCTTGGTAGAGGGGTTCTAATGTCCAGGTTGCAAGCCGTTTTGGGTTGATGGATTGAGTCAATTGGCGGGCATTTTTCGTCAATTGGGTGTTCCCTTGCAACTCATACACAAATTGAGTGTTTGCAGTTCCAAATAGCCGCTCGACAATGCTACCGAAACGAGCCGTTGCAGGAGGACGGTGCTTCTTCGTACAAACGTAGGCTGCTAAGAGTTGCTCGAAGTAGTGGCTATGAAACTCCTTGCCATTATCCACCACAATCGTTTGCGGAAATCGCTCAAATCGTTGGACACAAATTCGCAGCGCCATCATACAGGAGCGGTAGCTCGGTTCTTCAAAGGTCAGATAGACGGCGAGTAGGCGACGACTATAGGCATCTGCCATGAATGTAACCCACGGGCGACCTAGAGGGCGCTGAAGCGTTTGGCTCGCATCCCATTTGCACTCACTTAGTGACAGGAGCGAACTCATCAATTCGATATCGAGTTGGGTGTGGTCAATGTGAACGATCTCAAACGGACGTTCGCCGTGTCGTGGAGTCGTGAGTTCCAGGCTCCAGTAGAACGGAGCTTTCGCGGTTGCTGCTCGTCGCCCTTCGCGTTTGAGGGTTTGCTCATGCGGGTCACGTCGCTGTATTTCTTGCCAAAACCGATGAAAACTTGGCGGAACTAAGGGGGGCTGGTGGGCTTGGCACACTGCTCGAAAGGCTTCGTAAACTCGCAGTTGTCCACGATGTCTGATGGTTTCATACTGCTCGTTGATAAATTGCTGCATCAACTGCACGACCGTCTCATCCAGTCGAGCAATCCGATTCCCCTTCGTCGTGTGATGCGGTAACAATCCTAGATAGCCACTCCCATACAGCGATTCAGCCGCTCGATAAGCAGTTCGCCAGCGCCGGATCGTGCGAGTGGTCGGAACGGATGAAGCTGCATTCAAATAAGGCAGCAAAATCTCATACCGTCGATTGGCTTCTTCAATATCCTGCTGCCGTGCTGCTTGCAAAATCGGTGGAATGGGATTGCTAGCGCGATCTCCCTCACCGATTGTGATTTGACCTTTCTGAATCAGCGCATCCAATGCTGCATTCGGTAACTCGACAAATTTGCCATCTGTTCTCAACAGTCCAGTGTTTGTGTTCCCTGTATTCACAATCTCCCAGCGTTCACCGTCCCAGATTACTATCGCTCCGACTGTCACCGAGAGGATTTGTACAGTCTGTGCCACTGGTGAAGTAGTCACGACTGCTACATGGTCGTATGCTTTTGCAAGGGTGGCATCTGAGAAGACTTGAACGAGTTGCGGTTGAGACAGCGGAGCCGTTTGTAGGCTCACATAAATCTGCTCTTGTGCAATCAACGTATGCAGATCATCGCTCGTCACATCGCTCAATTGTTGCAGGATGTCGCTCAATCGAATGCCTGGATTTGCCGCAACAAGCTTTGTGACTTGCTCACAGACTTCACGGTCTACGACCTTTGTTTTCGAGCTGAAGTAGTCTTCAAGCCAAATCCAATTCTGCTGAAGCGTCCAGTTGACTTGTTGGCTTGACCAAACAGAAAATGTGAGGTTCCAGCGTTGAGCATATGCTTCTGCGGGTGGGCACTGCCACTGCCCTTGAGCTTTGCAGTAACGATGCGGTTGTTTCACGCTAAGCTGGTTCAAGTCTGGTTCAGATTTGCACTCTTCCCAGCCTGCATCCTGAGTCCGAATCACGAAGAAATCAGGCGTATAGCGATGGCGATTGTGCCGACCGTTGCTCATCTCGTAATACAGTTCAATCGCTGGAGGTTGGTCATAGTATTCCAGCACGTCTGGATCATGCTCTAATTCGTAGATTCGAGCGAGTTCGTGCCGATGCGATTCAAATTGAATCGTCAGTCCCATCTTGCGGCTGGGATAGTGACCTGATACATTTTTTCGCCCACCTTGAACGGGGCGTGACGGCGCACTGGAGCGAATCTGCTCAATCAGTTGCCGGGTGTTTTCACTGATCTTCATTCGCTGGCACCAGATCTCAAACTCTGATTCGTTTAGCATCGCTCGTTCCCCTTGGATGCTTGATTTCATTGAGGACGTAGAGTGATAAATGCTTGCCTTGAAACTCAATCAGGACTATCTCAACTGTAGTACAACCGCCGATTGAGGGGAAGCTGACTCGCAAGTTGTAACGATTGGACACATTTTGCCTAAATTTCTCACGTTCGGACAACTTATGGATTAATCTTTCGGGGTTACAACTCATTGACTTCACGGCACTATCAGCCTTCCAGCTTCCGCAATGGTCATCTTTTGCCTTAAGCTGTGGTCAACTTATTATTAAAATCACA
>NZ_JBJPHS010000207.1:0-4933 GCF_052939495.1 Phormidesmis sp. 146-12
CAACTGGTTTGCTGACTGTTGTTACTGTACTCTATAAACCTGAAATGTGCTGTATGAGGATCGAAAGCGGGAATATGAAGATCGAAAGAAAAAGCCAAAGCATTGATTAGTGATGCCCAGCTTCGTAGGAATAAACTTTGTAATTTGGAACATACTTTCATGAGAAATAACCTTGTCGATCGCGCTTTATCTACTTCCCTAGATCAAACCAATCTGCAATCGCTGACCCGTGGCGATTTGAATACAGCGATCGCTGCCCAATCAACAAGTCACAGTTCACAAGCAGCAACCAGCACTGCTGATTTTGATGGGTCTGGCAGTCGGAAACTTTTCAAAATTCTCCGTGGCACAGGCAACATAACGATTAACAATTTCGGCGGCATTGGAGCGAAAGGCAATCAGACAGACGCAATCATTGCTAACCTCGATACCCTGAAGTTTGAGGGAGTGGGCCTGACTGCAAAGAACATGGTTTTGACTCAACACGGTAGAGACTTAGTGATTTCATTTGAGCGAGTTTCAAATACTCAGGTGACTCTAAAGAATTTTCAGCTAGAAAATCTGGACAACTTACCTGTTGGCTCGGCGCTCTTGGGCAACATTCTATTTGAGGGTGATAGTACCATTCAGGATAGCTTTGATGTCTTTAATGCAAACTGGCAGCGCAGCCAAATTCTCGAAGGTCAGCAATCAAGCCGGGTGACTTTTCTCAATGATCTGGATGACCGTATCGCAGGGTTCGATCGCTTCAATGACATCATCAACGGTCAAGGCGGAAATGACATTATTTATGGACTAGGTGGCGATGACATTTTGCGCGGCGACGTGGGCAACGACCTGCTCTGGGGCGATGTGGGCAACGATACCCTCTGGGGAGGATTGGGGCGAGACGCTCTAGTGGGCGGCAGTGGTCGCGATATCTTTGTGCTAGAGCCTAACAAAGGGGCAGACACCATTATAGACTTCAAACTCAGTGAGCGCGATCGTATCGGATTAGCGGGAGGCTTAACGTTTGATCAGTTAATTATCACTCAGGGTACAGGAAGCAATGCCAACAGTACGCTGATCAGCACTCAGACAAACGGACTACTAGCAACCTTAAACAACATCTCTGCAAGTACCCTCAGCAATGCCGCTTTTCTGACTTTGGGGAATTTTGGATTAGTGACTAGCCAGGGCGATCGAGCCATGCAAGCCGATGTTGCCAGAAGTCGCTTTGGAGTAGATGGCACAGGCATCAAAATCGGAGTGTTGTCGAATAATTTTAACAGGCTAGGTGGGGCGGCAACAGATATTGCGAGTGGTGACTTGCCTACAAGGGTAACTGTGCTGGCAGATGATTTGAGCAGTGAGATTTCGCGTGTGACAGACGAAGGCAGAGCCATGATGCAGCTCATTCACGATGTTGCTCCCGGTGCAAGTTTGATGTTCCACACTGGGGTGGCTAGTCAAAAAGTCTTCGCGGATGGCATTCGAGCACTAGCAGCCCAGGGAGCGCAAATCATTGTAGATGACATAACTTTGGCTGAACCAATGTTCCAGGATGGGATTGTGGCTCAGGCGATCGAGGAGGTTGTCAAACAGGGCATTCCTTACTTTGCTGCTGCGAGGAACAATGCTCGTGACAGCTATCAAGGTGCTTTCAGGTCGGCTGGGTTCTTTGCAGGCTATGGAGAAGTTCATGACTTTGATCCAGGAGCCGGGGTCGATTTCTATCAGAGCATTACGCTGGCGAAGAACGATTCTTTTGATCTGTCATTTCAATGGGATTCGCCACTCGGTCGTTCTACCAATGACCTTGATATCTACCTGCTTGACAATGCAAAACAAAAAGTACTGGCGAGTAGCAAACTATCAAATGTGGGAGGAGACCCGATCGAGGCGCTGAGATTCCGCAATGATGGCTCGTTTGGCTCGGATCAGTTCAATCTATTGATTGCCAAGCGATCGGGGTCTGCTCCCGGCTTGATGAAATACGTGGTGAATGATGCCGCCAATACCTTCACAATCAACGATTACAACACCAACAGTTCAACGGTCTACGGCAACGGAAATGCCAGGGGCGTTGCAGCAGTCGGAGCCGCTGCTTACTTTAATACGCCTGCCTACGGTGTAAACCCTGCAAGATTACAAGACTTTTCTTCGGCGGGGGGTACTCCGATTTTGTTTGACCAAAAGGGCAATCGTCTCTCTAGACCTGAGTTTCGCCAGCAGCCGAGGTTTGTTGGGCCTGACGACACCAATACGACATTTTTTGGCACAGATACTGTGGAGGATTCTGACCTTTTTCCCAACTTTCGAGGCACGTCAGCAGCGGCTCCTCATCTTGCAGCAGTGGCAGCTTTGATGCTCCAAGCAAATCGCTCCTTAAGTCCAGCACAAATTAATCAAGTCTTAGAACAGACGGCTCTGGATATGGATGATCCAATCACTCCAGGCTTTGATGTTGGGTTTGATTACGCGAGTGGATATGGGTTGGTTCAAGTCGATCGCGCGATCGCTCAACTCGTCTAGTTCAGTTTATTTAACGTGAATTCGATAGATTTTTTCGCTTCGTTATTTAGCACTTCTGCCCCCCAACCCCCCAATCTGGGGGACTTTCGGACAACTCTCTCGTTCAAAGTCCCCCAGATTGGGGGGGATTTAGGGGGCGTTCCAGAAATGTCGCTACCCACCGATTCATAGTTGGATTCAGCGGGGCAGAGTAAGCTTCTATCAGGGGCGATCGCTGGAAGCAAAGCGGAGCGATCAAGAGGACGATCGTACAATTCAAACTTCAGAATCCTATGCTTTGTCCACATCGACGACTCAAATCAAACGCTAGACTTACTTCTGCTTTCCTTGCGTCCATTTCCTTGTTTTTAGTTGCACCCCTATTCCAGACATCTGATTTCTTACTGCCCGCGATCGCTCAAACGATCGATGCTCGTAAAGCAGAGGGCGATCAACTGATACAGCGGGGGATGCAACAGCACCAAACTAGCCAGTTCCAAGCAGCGCTGAATTCCTGGCAACAAGCACTGCAAATTTATCGCGCCATTAAAGATCGCGAAGGGGAAGGTTGGGCACTGAACAATTTGGGAGGCGCTTACGGCTCTCTGGGCAACTATGACCAAGCCATTGAGTATGGGCAGCAAGGTTTAGCCATCGCCCGCAACATTAACGACCGACGAATAGAAGGTGCAGCATTAGTCGGTTTGGGAATTAATTACCACTCGCTGGGCAACTATACCAAAGCGATTGAGTATGGGCAGCAGGGTTTAGCGATCGCCCGTGCCATTAACGACCGACGAGGGGAAGGTTGGGCACTGGGCAATTTGGGAACCAACTACAGCTCTCTGGGCAACTATATCAAAGCGATTGAGTATACTCAGCAGAGCTTAGCGATCGCCCGCGAAATTAAAGACCGACGAGGGGAAGGTACTACACTGGGCAATTTGGGAACCGATTATCACTATCTAGGTAACTATGCCAAAGCGATTGAGTATTCCCAGCAAAGCTTAATCATCGCCCGCGAAATTAAAGACCGACGAGGGGAAGGTCGGGCACTAGTCAATCTGGGAGCTACTTATCACTCTCTATACAACTATGCCAAAGCAATTGAGTATGTGCAGCAGAGCTTAGCGATCGCCCGCGAAATTAAAGACCAACGTAGTGAAGGTGTGGCACTGGGATACTTGGGAGCCGCTTATGGCTCTTGGGGTAATAATAATGATGCCAAAGCTATTGAGCATATTCAGCAAAGTTTAGCGATCATACGCGCCATCAAAGACCGCAAAGAAGAAGGTGTGGCACTGGGCAATTTGGGAGCCATGCATCACTTTTTGGGCGACTATACCAAAGCAATTGAATATACCCAGCAGAGCTTAGCCATCGCCCGCGAACTTAAAAACCGACGAGGAGAGGGTGAGGCACTAAGGAATCTAGGAAATCATTACTACTTTTTAGGTAACAACTATGTCAAAGCGATTGAATATACCCAGCAAAGCTCAGCCATCGCCCGCGAAATTAAAGATCGACAAGGAGAAGGTACGGCACTCAACAATCTAGGCGCGGTATTCTTAGAAGCTGGCAACACCGTACAGGCTGAGAAAATGCTTGTACAGGGGATTCAAGTTTGGGAATCGCTGCGGCAGATGCTCGGCTCCAACGATGCGAATAAAATTTCCATCTTTGAAGGACAAGCCCGCACTTATCGAACGTTACAACAAGTCCGGGTGGCTCAAAATAACCCGATCGCCGCGCTGGAAATTGCCGAGCGGGGACGTGCCCGTGCTTTTGTCGATCTCCTGACCCAGCGCTTATTGTCAGATGCTGCTAATCGAACCGTTGCCGCTGCTCCCAACCAGAACCAAATCCGCCAAATTGCCAAAGCACAGAATGCGACTTTGGTGCAGTACTCCATCATTTACAACGAATTTCAGATTCAAGGAAAAAGAGAACCGCGTGAATCGGCACTCTACATCTGGGTGATTCAACCGACGGGCGAAATCACCTTCCGTCAAGTTGACCTCAAACCACTTTGGCAACGGCACAAAGTCTCCCTAGCTAACCTGATCATTGGCAATCAAGAATTCCTGGCTGTCCGCAGTCGCAGTTCCCGCTTCACCAAACCCCAACCCGACTTACCGACCTTGCATCAACTGCTGATTGATCCGATCGCCGCTCTACTGCCCAAAGACCCCAACGCCCACGTCATTTTCATTCCGCAAGGCTCACTCTTTCAAGTCCCCTTTCCCGCCCTCCAAGATAGTAACAGGACTTACTTAATCCAAAAACACACGATTCGCACTGCCCCCTCGATTCAAGTACTAGCATTAACCCGACAACAACGACAGAAGCGATCGAGTCAGCAATCTAACAGTAGGAAAGCTCTCGTATTGGGCAATCCCACCATGCCCCAAGTTTCTCTGTCGCCCGGAGAACCGAAGCA
>NZ_JBJPHS010000208.1:0-4932 GCF_052939495.1 Phormidesmis sp. 146-12
CCAAAATTGGGGGGTTGGGGGGCAGAAGCCGTGAACAACGAAGCGAAAAAACTCTATCAAATTCACGTTAAAATTGCGGCGGCTTAACTTAAAGGTCGATCGTCTCCTCGTCTAGCACAACTCATCAAGAAAGATTGGACAACGCTTGTGTTTTGCAGCACAGGGTTAGGTCTTCGAGGAGTTTAGGCGCGATCTTCAGTGTTCGTTTTTATACAATTTTTAAGAACCCTTCAATCGTTACCGACCGCATGAAACCGTGCGATTGCTGGATACTGAGAAAATCAGCTTTCGTGCAGTTCAATAAAATTCAGTACTCTATCGGTAGAATAGTCTGCAAGATTTACAATTGATTGCGATCGCTGCCAGATGAAGCGTAAGGTCTTCGCTCCGCCGCATCAAAATAGTAAGTCCTAAATTCTGGGGTTTGTATTGAGAATTTAGCAGTTTGTATCCTTGGTTACTCCGCATTCATTCGTCAAAACTTAATTAGGAGAAACGATGCTTTCTGATGATCAAAGCGTCTCGATTCAGCAGCTTGTAGAACGTCAAGTCTTCCTAACACCTGACAAAATTGCGATTACGTTTAACGATCGCTCCCTCACCTATCAAGCACTCAATCAAAAAGCTAACCAGCTTGCCCATTATTTAAAAACTTTGGGAGTCAAGCCAGAGAGCCTGGTCGGAGTTTGTTTGGAGCGATCGCCAGAAATGCTGGTTGCCCTGCTCGCTATTCTCAAAGCGGGAGGTGCTTATGTGCCGCTCGACCCCAACTATCCCCTTGATCGACTGGCGTTCGTCATCCAAGACACCCAACTGGCGATTTTGTTGACTCAAAAAGACTTGCTCGATCGCTTGCCTCAGTCCCAAACTCAAATTATCTGTCTCGATCAAACCTGGACGACAGCCCATTCTTTTGAAAATCTACCCTGCACGGTGACTGCCAAAAATTTGGCTTACACCATCTACACCTCTGGCTCAACGGGCAACCCCAAGGGCGTTCAGATCACTCACCACGCTGCGGTCAACTTTCTCAACTCAATGCGAGAAGAACCCGGACTGGCCCCAGAAGATGTCATTTTAGCGATCACCACCCTCTCCTTTGACATTGCGGTTTTAGAGCTTTTCTTACCTTTGATCGTCGGCGCTCAGATCCTATTGGCCAGCCGCGAAACTGCCGCCCACGGCGTGCAATTAGCCAACCTGCTAACCAGTTCTACTGTGACCCTAATGCAGGCGACTCCCTCAACCTGGAGAATGTTGATCAGCGCGGGCTGGCAGGGCGACGGCAAACTCAAAATGCTCTGTGGTGGAGAAGCTTTGACCCGATCGCTGGCTGACCAATTACTCACAAGAGGCGGCGCGCTCTGGCAGATGTATGGCCCAACCGAAACAACCGTCTGGTCAATGGTTCACAAAATGGAGTTGGATGCAAACCCAGTGCCGCTTGGTCATGCGATCGCCAACACTCAAATCTATCTCATTGCAGAACCCGCCCGTCGCCAGGGAGATGCGCTCAAGCAGGTAGAAACAGGAATGCCAGGAGAAATCTACATCGGGGGAGACGGAGTGGCGCGGGGCTACTTCAATCGTCCTGACTTGACGCAAGAGAAATTTATTCCTGACCCATTTAGCGATCGACCAGGTGCCCGCCTTTATCAAACAGGAGACTTGGCCAGATATCTACCCGATGGCAGCATCCAGTTTATCGGACGAGTCGATCATCAGGTCAAAATTCGCGGACACCGCATCGAGCTTGGCGACATCGAAACGGCTCTCAGTCAACATCCTCAAGTCAAAGAAACGGCCGTAATCGCCCACGGAGACACTGAAGAAAAACGGCTTGTGGCTTACGTTGTTCCCCGATCGCAACCCTCACAGACTGAAACTCAACTTGAAATCGCCGCTCAAATGACGACTCAATGGCAACAAATCTGGAACACTGCCTACAACGATTCTTCTCACAGCTTAGACTACACTTTCAATACCGCTGGATGGAATAGCAGCTACACCGGAAAAATGACATCTGCTCACGAGCTACAGGAATGGGTGCATCACACCGTCGATCGCATCCTCGCTCTGAAACCACAAAGCATTTTAGAGATCGGCTGCGGAACCGGATTGTTACTATTTCGATTGGCTCCCCACTGCGATCGCTACGTGGGTACAGATATCACGCAACAAGCGATCGACTACGTTCAGCAACAAATCCAGCAACGCCATCCAGACTGGTCACACGTCACCCTACACCAAAAAGCTGCCAACGCTTTAACCGATCTCGAACCTCAAAGTTTTGACACGATCGTTCTCAATTCTGTCGTTCAATATTTCCCCAGCATCACCTACTTGATCGAAGTGTTAGAAGCGGCGGCTAAGGCGGTAAAACCAGGCGGACAAATTTTTATCGGCGATGTGCGAAATCTGGCCCTTCTAGAAGCGTTTCATACCTCAGTGCAACTTTATCAAGCGCCGTCATCGCTCTCGACTCAAAAACTACGTCAACGGATTCGCGATCGCGTTACTCAAGAGAGAGAATTGGTGATCGATCCGGCATTCTTTATAGCACTTCAGCAGCGATTACCTCAAATCAGTCGCGTGCAGATTCAACTTAAGCGCGGCGTTCATCACAATGAGTTAACTTGCTTTCGTTACGATGTGGTGTTGCAGGTTAAGGCTGACCGTGATTTGAGTGTCAAACCAAGCTGGCTCGACTGGCAACAAGACTTCACCCTGGCTAAAATTCGTCAAATTCTCCTGGATAAAACCTGCAACTCGATCGGAATTTCTAACATTCCCAATGCTCGAATTTTGTCAGAAATAGCCGCCGTGCAGGTGCTCAAATCCAATCCCCCTGAGACCGTAGAAGATTTGCGGCGATTGCCTACTCTCAAAACCGCCCTTGACCCTGAAGCACTCTGGCAACTCAGCGCAGAAGTTGACTTTGACCTCTCAATTACTTGGTCTGCTGCAAAAGGCGTGGGCTATTATGATGCAATTTTTTGCCGTCGATCGCCCCATCCAACCAATTCCTGGTTAGTTCCGACCCCGGCACAAACTATCGAAATTCACTCACTCAGCACCTATGCCAACGATCCCCTCAGCGCCGCCAACCCCAAATCACTCGTGCCACAACTTCGCGCCTTTTTGCGAGAGAAACTGCCTGTGTTTATGGTGCCTTGTACCTTCGTAATTTTGGAGACGCTGCCCCTGACTCCCAATGGCAAAATTGACCGCCGCGCTCTACCTGCTCCTGGTTGCGATCGCTCCCATCTTACCGAACCCTATGTCGCCCCTCGCACCGTTCTCGAAACTCAACTAGCCCAACTCTGGAGCCAAATTCTCAGCCTCGAACAGGTAGGCGTGTATGACAGCTTTTTTGACCTGGGTGGACATTCGCTGCTCGTGACACAACTGGTTTCTCAAGTGCAGGCTGCTTTTCGGGTCGAGGTGTCTCTGATGGCTCTGTTTCGGTCGCCGACGATCGCGGGGTTAGCTCAGATCATTGAGTCGTTGAAAATGGGGAATACGATCGTTCCTCAGATCACAGACGCTGATCTGCAAACGGAGGCGCTGCTCGATCCTTCGATTTGTCCAGACGTTCCGTTTAGCGTTTCTGATTCTATTCCTCAACGCATCTTTTTGACGGGTGCGACTGGATTCTTGGGTACATTTTTACTGCAAGAACTTTTGGCGCAAACTCAAGCGGATATTTACTGTCTAGTACGGGCCGAGAACGATCGCGACGGACACCAAAAACTGCTGCAAAATCTGGAGCGATACACCTGCATCAAGTCGATCGACGCAGCGAGAATTCTACCCGTGTTGGGCGATTTGTCACAGCCGCTTTTAGGAACTTCTGCCCAGCGCTTTGAGCAATTGGCCAGCAAAATCGATGTCATTTATCACAACGGAGCCTTTGTCAATCTGATCTATCCCTACTCTGCTCTCCGCGCTGCCAACGTTTTGGGAACTCAAGAAATTTTGCGACTCGCCAGCCAGATCAAAACCAAACCAGTTCACTTTATCTCAACGCTGGATGTGTTTCAGTCTTCTGCTTATGTAAATACCCAAAAATGGACAGAACAAGACGATCTAATGCACAGTCACGGACTTTTTAACGGTTACGCTCAGAGCAAATGGGTAGCCGAAAAATTGGTGATGGCGGCCCACGATCGCGGCATTCCCACCTGCATTTATCGCCCCGGTATGATCGTTGGCCATCAGCAAACAGGAGTTTCTAAAACCGATGATTTGGTGAGCCGCCTGATCAAAGGTTTGATTCAATTAGGCAGTGCTCCCGATATTGATCTCCAAATGAATTTGACCCCTGTGGACTATGTGAGTCGAGCGATCGTTCATCTCTCCCATCAGCCCCATCGATTAGGACAGGCATTTCATCTCGTCAATCCCCATACGCTGTCTTTGCGCCAACTGGTGAATTACATGCAGACGATCGGCTACCCGATTCAGTTTGTCCCCTGCGCTCAGTGGCAATCAACCCTATCCACGCTCACCGCTGAAAATGCCTTGAGTCCCCTACGCTCTCTGTTTGCTCAAGATTGCCTGAGTTCTCTAGAAACCCTGGCCCTCAAAAAAGTAGATTGCCGAAATGTGATTGCAGGACTCACCGACACGAGCCTTAAGTGTCTGGCGATCGCGCCCTCTCTCGACACCTACTTTTCTTACTTTACCGAGACGGGATTTCTAGAGCGTCCAAGAGTCCTTGAAAACAGGTTGACCAGGGTTTAAAGAGGCGGTAGCTGCGATCGAACCTGGTTAACTGACAAAGCTTTCTGCCCAGCGATCCACAAGTTCCTCATACCCAATCAATTTGTGAATGCTACAGATCCTTCGCCCCCTAAATCCCCCACAAGTGAGGGACCTGCTTGACTGACAAAACTCAGGAAAGCGAGAAAGGAAGCTAGGAGGGAAGTA
>NZ_JBJPHS010000209.1:0-4832 GCF_052939495.1 Phormidesmis sp. 146-12
TTCTACTGACACTGACTAGTTAATCGTACTACATCTACTTGAAAAATGCTGTATCAGGTCCACTAACGGCTGATCGCAATGTGCTTTACCGTTTTATTGCCAGTTATCAAAATACGGGCACTTTCCAAGATTTTGTAAACATTGAGCGAACTACTATCGCCCCTTCAATTAAATTTAGATTAAGTGATCAAACTGACCTAGACTTATACTATGACTATATTGGACCCACTGAAGATTCTCGACCTGTTCCAGCTTTCCGACTCAGTGATGGTAGATTACAACCTCGAAACCTTTATGTTGGGTATCCTGGACTCTCTGAACTCGGTGCTACTACAAACAGATTTGGCTATATCCTAAATCACAGATTTAACGATAATTGGCAAATTCGCAATAACATCGCTATATCTCTGAACAACATATACAGGGATAGGCGGTCTTCATTATTTTTGCCACCAGTAGATGATCGTGTTATACCAGGTTTCCGTGCCCCCGATCAGCAATACAGGTATGACAACTATTTTGGGCAAATTGATTTGTTAGGTAAATTTAATACTGGCTCAGTTTTACACCAAATTCTAGCAGGTTTTGATATTAACTACATCCATAGTCCGCTTACAGGATTTCGTAGTTCAACACCTGTACCCGATTTTGATATTCTCAATCCTAATTACAATATTCCATCTCTTGACTTTGTTCCTTGGCGCAAATTTGACTTGAAGACTTTAAGTTATGGAGTTTATCTTCAGGATCAAATGGCTTTAAGCGACAACCTGAAATTGCTAATAGGCGGTCGTTATGACTGGACAACGTATGATTTTCAGATACTAGACTTTGGCACAGCAGGAAATACAGTAGATGAACCAGTAGCGCGAGACAGCGCCTTTAGCCCTCGCATTGGTTTAGTCTATCAACCTAGCAAAGAAATCTCGCTCTACGCTAGCTACAGTCAGTCCTTTAAACCGACTAATGCGTTTAACCCTGGCGATGAGCCTCTCAAGCCTACCAGAGGAATTCAATACGAAGTAGGGGTTAAAACGGACTTTTTAGATGGTAAGCTCTCGGCGACATTAGCTGCATATCAGATCACGCAGTCAAACATCTTGACACCTAATCCTGACCCCGTATTAGCTGCGGAAGGTTTCTCCGTTCAAACCGGAAAAGCAAGAAGTCGAGGAATTGAGCTAGATATTGTTGGTGAAATACTGCCTGGTTGGAAAGTCATCGCTTCCTATGCTCATACCGATGCAAGAGTCACTCAAGATAATAGTATTCCTGTCGGCAACCGATTAGGCAATGTGCCACTAAATCAAGCAAGCCTTTGGACAACTTATGAAATTCAAGAAGGTAGCTTGAAAGGCTTAGGATTTGGCGCAGGACTATTTTATGTTGGTGAGCGACAAGGTGATTCAGCTAACTCGTTTCAATTGCGGGATTATCTACGAACCGATGCAGTCCTCTACTATAACCGAGATAGGTTTAGGGCGGCGATCAATGTTCGGAATCTCTTTGATTTAGATTATAGTGACTTTGCTAACGGTGATAGTTTAATTGAAAGAGGTAGACCATTTACTATCACTGGCTCTATCAGTTTGACTTTCTAACTAATACTATTAGCTAGAATTCAAGGGGTACAGTTAATCTGTAGTAAGTCCTATAGTACTTAAGGCATGGAAAAACTGCACCTGGTTGGCTGTATCCAGCAAATTCATGGTTGATAATCACAAGAGTTTGGTGATGAAAAATCTGAAATATCAATTCGCAAAGCCATTTTTTCTAATGGTTTTTTCTTTCTTTCTAATTACAGCTTGCTACCAACCTATTACCCAAAAAACCAATGCTTCGTTGACACCTACTTCTGAGTGTCGAATGATTCAGCATGTATTTGGTAAAACCTGTATTCCATTTGTACCACAGCGCATTGTTGCATTAAATCCGATGCTCACACTAGACCCTCTCATCGCCCTCAGCATTAGACCTTTCCGAGAATTTACAAGCGAGACTACTCCTGGGTTTGAGGTCATTTCACCAGGATTGTTCCAGAACGATAGCATCACGGGTTGAGGCAGTTTCTAACAGAAACCATTGTTCAACATCGCGTGGCTTAAATCATCAGCTTTCTCCTGATTTCAAAAGTCGTAATTCGTGAAATCAAGCCTGCCTAATCGCAATCTCACCAGCCCACAAATGGTCAACATTACTGCTTCATAGCGCTGCGAATGCAGGCGAAACCGATGGGTGAGAATCCGAAAGACCTTTAAGCGACGAATCAGGTGTTCGATGAAGATGCGCTGACCCGAAATTACCTGGTTTTCTGCACGTTGGGCTTCCGTGAGTTCTCGGTTTCTCGGCTTTTTGTGGGGGGTGAGGGTGCGATCGGCTCCTTGATAGGCTTTATCCCCTCGATATCGCTGGGTGCGATCGAGGCGCGCTTGGTGTTGCCGCAAAAGCTGGATGTCGGCCGTCGGTTCTGGCACTCCTGCAATCACATCGACAAGCGCTTGTCCGTCTGCGGTGCCGAGCACTCCGGTTTTTGCGTGTGCTGTTGCTTTTTACCTGAGTCACAGATTTTCTGGGCAGCGTCGTCACCTGGACGGTCTCTGGCTTGTTCTGTGCTGTCACACAGCAGCACTTCCGCTTGCAATAATTCCTGCACCACCGACCACAAATAGGGATCGTGCCCATACTCCTCGAACAAACTGGCGGGCAATACCTGTCGCAGAAGTTTCAGTCCCTCGTGGAACGTCTGATGCGCTTCACTTTTTGAGACCTCGAACAGCATCCCCAACCCTTCAAACGTGGGATCGTGCCGCAGATAGACCAGACACAATCCCATGGTTTCGTACAGGCTCAGTTGCGCGGGTCGTCCTGCTCCCTTGGCGTTCACCCGCACTTTTTTTGCTTCCAGTTGGGCTTGATTTTGAGCCTGAGCTTGTTTGACCTGTTCGTTCAATGGTTGGAAATCCTCAAAACTGATGCCTAGCAACGATTGAGTTTTTGGGGGGTGAATCTGGATATAATCAAGGAGTTTTTTCATGGAGGGATAGGCGACGAAAACTTCGTTTTACCCTCTTTTTTTAACGCAATTTAATTTCTGGATACATCTATTGGGCATTCGCGGTCGATGTGCTACTGTCGAGCGACTCAACCAGTATCTTGAACATCGAGTACCCGAACTAGTGAATCACCATTTAGCCAGAGCTAGGCAAACTCCTTACACGATCGCAGAACCACTCAATCGATCGCACTTGATCTTGATGCTGCAACACGCCAGCCTTACCGACATTGCAACTCTGAAAAATGATGCCTATCGTGCTGAGAGAAACCTAGATTGGGATCTAGCACAGCAACTATGGATTAGGATATTAGCAGCAGCTTCTGGGCAGGATATGGAGGCGATCGAAGCCCTGCAAAATCTGGGAATTCAGCGCCACACCAGAACGTCTCCCCCTCAACCAGAACCACCGCGAACAGCAGAATCCTCTAAGACTGCTTCTAAATCCCGCTCACTAACCCGAAGGCAAGTTCTCCAATGGGCAATTCCAGCAGGCGTGGGAGTGGTGGGAGTGAGCGTTGTTAGCCAACTAATCAATGTCGATTACTCTGAATTAGAGGGATTTCTGAAAGCCGGGAAATGGAAAGAGGCTGACCAGGAGACTACTAATTTGGGCGTTGCTGAACAAAGGGATGAATCAAGTGAGTACGGGTATTGACCAATACTTTAGGTAATGGAGGAGCAATCGCAGCGAATGCTTTAGCATTTCGACCGACTTGGAGTAACACAAGGTCTGGCGATGCAATCGAGCTAAGTCGTGACGTAAGCGGGTATTCTCGCCTTCGACTCTCGTCATGTACGTCTTGCTCACAAGGTGGTCGCCTTCCTCAATAAAACCGGGATAAACCTTCCAGCCATCGGTGACATAGAAGTAGCAATGCCAGCAACAGACAATCTGCCACAAGGGTTTGAACGTCTCTGCGCTGTGACTCCCCCCACCCAAGCGAGAATGCCCGCCCGGAAATGGTTCACGGCTGTCCAGATCCAAATTTTGTTTTTTTTGACCCGACAAAGGTTTCTAGTTCGTCGAGTTCTCCCACCTCTGGAATCTCCGACTCCTGTGGGGCATCCGGCAGTTGCTGTCCGAGTTGCTTGACCCAATGAATCACGGTTGTATGATGCACGCCAGTACAGCGCTCAATCGCGCGAAATCCCATGCCGTTGACGTAACGCATCAAGCAATCCTGCTTGGTTGCTGCGCTGTAGCCTTTGGGTGGGTCATAGCCTTCAATAAATTGGCGACCGCAGGCGCGACAGATATGATTTTGCTTGCCTCGTCGTTTCCCGTTCTGGCGAACCTCAGTAGACCCACAGTATCGACACTGCATAGTACAACACCCTCATTCATCCCTCCATTATGCAACGCCCTAATTTGATGTTGAAAGTGGCAAATCGAGAAAGGGAAGGTTGGCTTGATAGTGACAGTATCAAGAACTTTCCCTGTTATGTTTTTAGGAGGATCGATCGCCTTTGGGTAGATAACAGCAGTGGCAAATTTGGATTCAGTGTGCAAAGAAAGATTTACGTTGAAAACTGTGGCGGTAAACCCGATGGACAGTATGATGAGAAGAATTGGCAATGCTTTGGCGCTCAGGTGGGTTGGCGTGTGAACAATGAACAGATAGAATACAGCCAGGCAACTTTCAGCACCCAAGCTCTAAGGGGACACCTCCCGTGTTTGAGTGGCTTATTTATGGTAGTGGTTGTGGGGTTTAGTGTAGTCCTCCTGGTTGCCTGACAGAAGTAGGTGAAACCCAACAAACACGAGGAAATTAGTGAA
>NZ_JBJPHS010000210.1:0-4687 GCF_052939495.1 Phormidesmis sp. 146-12
CGTCTGCCGAAAACAGCTATCTACCGCGCAACTCACCACACGCGGCGACTTCATCAAAGCCCTCAAACACGAACTCCCCAAAGCCCTCAAAACCCTCCAGCACAGCAATATCGCCCCCGTAGACATGGCCCAAGCCAGCATCGGCCCCGGCATGGCAATCTACACCCGCTACAGCAAAGTCATGGAAGCCGACGGTTCCCCCATGTCAGTCCGCACCGCCCTCCAACTCATCAACAAATCCCTCGACCAATACCTCTCCGAGCAAGCAGGCGACTACGACCCCGAAACCCGCTTCGCCATCACCTGGTTTGAGCAATTTGGCATCTCAGAAGGCGAATACGGCATCGCCGAAACCCTCGCCACCGCCCGCAACGTCTCCGTCCAAGGCGTAATGGATGCCGGAATTCTCACCTCCAAAGCCAGCAAAGTCCGCATCTTGCGCCGTGACGAACTCCCCCAAGACTGGAACCCCCTACAAGACAAACGCCTCTGCATCTGGGAAGCCACCCAACACCTGATCCGCGCCTACCAACAAACCGGAGGAGAAACCGCCCCCGCCCACATCCTCAACCGCCTCAACCAGCGCAACAGCAGCCTCGCCGAAAGCGCCAGAGACCTAGCCTATCGACTTTACGCCATCTGCGATCGCAAAAAATGGTCAGAAGAAGCGATCGCCTACAACAGCCTCGTCACCGCCTGGTCAGACATCATCATCCGCGCCGACGCACTCAGACAAGAACAACCCGTCCAAACCCAATTATTTTAATAATATAAAGATGAAAAAAACTCAGCGGGTATTTTAGAGAAGAGTTTAAACCCATCGCATCTGAGGCACACACTCTGCTCTCAGCTTCTACAATGTAACAAAACTCACTCCTCTCTTATCCTTACCTGCTTACCTACCATGCCCTTAAGTAACCGCGATCGTGTCCAAAGAGGTCTAGAACTCCTCAAAGAAGGAATGATTCCCTACGCGGAACAACGATTTCAAGCGTTCTACGGCAAAGATTGGCTCAAGCAGGTTCAACCTATCCTTCGAGACGAGTTAGGCACAGACAGCGACGGCACTGTTCAATGGGATACCTACGCGCTGCTCAAAGTCATGAATCAAACCTGGCAAGACGTTTTTCGCGGCACACTAGGGCAAACCGAACGATCGTGGCTCAACGAGCTTCTCGCCGCCCGCAACGACTGGGCACACGAACGCCCCTTCTCGTCAGATGACACCTATCGCGCCCTCGACACCGCCGAGCGAATGCTAATGGCAGTCTCAGCGGCAAACCTCGCCAACGAGATCAAAAAAATCCGAGTCGATTTACAGCGAGATGTCTACGCAGAACAAGCCCGAAACCGCACCCGCTATGTCGCCAAATTAGAAGGACAACCCCAAGCCGGACTCAAACCCTGGCGAGACATCGTTTCCCCTCACCCCGATGTCGCCTCCGGCAACTACCAAAAAGCAGAATTCGCCGCCGATCTCGCACAAGTTCATCGCGGTGAAGCCTCCAGTGAATATCAAGACCCCAGAGAGTTTTATCAGCGCACCCACCTGACGCAAGGTTTAAAGGAGCTTCTCAGCAACGCCATCAAGCGGCTACTTCGCAACCAAGGCGACCCCGTAATCGAACTGCAAACCAACTTTGGGGGCGGCAAAACTCACTCTCTCTTAGCACTGCTTCACCTCTTCGAGAATCTCAAAGTCGCCTCTAATCTAGTCGGAGTCGATCAACTGCTCAAATCTTTAGAAGTCACCGACATTCCCCAAGTCGTCCACACCGCCGTATTTGTCGGCACATCACTAGGCGTAGACGAACGCTCCACCAAACCCGACGGCACCGAAATCCGCACTATCTGGGGAGAGTTGGCGTGGCAATTGGGCAAAAAAGCAGGCTACGCGATCGTGGCAGACGCTGACCAAAATCGTACCAGTCCGGGCACCGATTCCCTAGTCCGACTGTTCAAACAATTCTCTCCCGCCCTGATCATCATCGACGAGTGGATTGCTTATATCCGCAACGTCTACAACACGCCTTTTTTCGATGCCAATCTCACCTTTGCCCAAGCCCTCACCGAAGCCGCCACCGCTACCCCCAATACGCTAATCGTCGCCAGCTTACCCAAATCTCAACAAGAAGCCGGAGGGGAAGGCGGACAAGTTGCCTTAAATACGCTAAAGCACACCTTCAACCGAATGCAGACCAGTTGGCGACCTGCCAGCGCCGAAGAGAGTTATGAAATCATTCGTCGTCGTCTTTTTGAGCCACTCTCTGCCCAACAGTTTGCCGAACGAGATGCAGTCCTCAAAGGCTTTCTCACTACCTACAAACAACACCCGAATGATTTCCCATCCGAAACAAAGGAACTCAGCTACCAGCACAAAATGGAAAGCTGCTATCCCATTCACCCCGAACTCTTTGAGCGACTTTATAGTGATTGGTCTTCTCTAGAAAAATTCCAGCAGACTCGCGGCGTTTTACGCCTTATGGCATCGGTGATCCATTCACTTTGGGAGCAGGGCGATCGCAATCTGCTAATTTTGCCGTCCACCTTACCGATCGACGATCGCACCGTTGCCGACAGCCTCACCTACTACCTGGAAGACGGATGGAAAGCCGTCATCGACAAAGATATCGACGGTCAAAACTCTTCACCTCGAACGATCGACCAAGACAGTCAAACACTAGGTCGCTACTCCGCTAGCCGTCGCGTTGCCCGGACGATTTTCATTGGCTCTGCCCCTATCTCCCAAGGGCCAAACCCCGGCATCGAAGACCGAAAGATCAACTTAGGATGTGTTCAACCAGGTGAAACTGTTGCCACCTTCAGCGACGCGCTCCGACGCTTAGACGGCAAAGCCACCTATCTATACTCAGACTCTCGCCGCTATTGGTACTCGACCCAAGCAAGCGTCACTCGACTCGCAAACGATCGCGCTCAACAACAAGACGACGGCAACGTAAAAGCCAAAATCGTCGAGTATCTCCGCGCAGAAGCTGACAATCGCAAGCGAGTGGATTTTGCAGGATTACACATTTATGCCAACCCCGGCGATGAGATAGCCGATGAGACAGAAGCTCGGCTGGTGCTGCTGGGACCTGATTACCCCATCATCAAAAGCTCAGAAGACAATCCAGCCCAACAAATCGTCCAAGAGATTTTAGATAAGCGAGGCAATCAGCCTAGGCTATTCAAAAACACCTTAGTCTTTCTAGCGCCTGACAAATCTAAACTAACCACGCTAGAAGAAGCTGTTCGGCAAGCGATCGCGTGGCAGTCCATTCGCCAAGATTCCTCACTGGATCTCACCACCAATCAAGTCAAACAGGTTAATAAAAAGCTGGAGGATGCTGAGATTATCGCCCGTCGCTTAATTCAAGAAACGTGGATGTGGTGCATCTTTCCTGAACAAGCCCCCGAAAAAGCGGGAACCAAAGAAGTCAATCTCGACCCCATTAAGCTTGCTCCCCAAACTGACAAAACCGCGAGCTTGGCTGGCAAAGTCAGCAAAAAACTTACCTCCGATGAAACCTTATTGCCCAGCTATGGTGGCGATCGCCTCAAACTCGATCTAGAGCGGTATAACCTTTGGCAAGGCAAAGATCGCATTCAAATCAAGCAACTCTTAGAACTGTTTGCAACCTATCCTTATTTGCCGAGATTGAGAGATCAGCAATGTTTGTTTGATGCGATCGCAGGAGCATTTCACGGCAAACTTCTCTGTGAAGGCTTTGCCTATGCAGGTTCATACAATGAGTCTACAGATCAATACTTAGGATTAGTAACGATTGGTGGAACTCACTTCACAGTCAGTCTCTCCAGCTTTTTAGTCAAACCCGCGATCGCACTTGCACAAGTTGAGCGGGAGCAGCAAAAAGCTAATGCTGCAAGCAATACTGCAACAGCCACTAAAAAGCCGACAAATTCTGGCAGTACCATAGTTGTCAAAGATCCTGCCTCTGCAACTTATCCTGACAAAGAGGTTGAAAAGCAGGTACTCCAAAGATTTTTTGCCTCAGCGATCGTCGATCAACATCGAGTTGGCAAAGACGCTGGACGCATTGCTGAGGAGGTTATCCAACATCTCACCGATATCTTGGGAGCCAACGTTGAAGTCAAAATCGAAATCCAAGCTCATTTTCCTGATGGTGTGTCTGACCAAGTAGTTCGGACTGTCACAGAAAACTGCAAAACGCTGAAATTTCAGTCTTATGGGTTTGAGTCTGATTGATAATTGTCTTGATCTATCTTCTATATGTGAGTGTTGTGCTCGCGCCCTTAAAGGGATGGAAAAACGGAATTAAGTAAGCCAGATGGTGATAATGCTTTTCAAGCAAATACAATCATGCAAGCCTATTCAAGTGCAGTTAATCTTAAGCTCATTGTACGTCCGCTTCGATTGGTTCACCTGATTCGCGATCGCGAAGACTTGCTTGAGGGACTGGAAAAGGTACCCATTGAGGTGATTTCTAATTTGGCAAAACTTACAAATAATTAAATAACTGCATAGGCAAAACAGTCACAACGACAAGTTAGCATTGCTTTTACACCCCCAGAGCTTCTCACAGACGAGCTTACCTTGGCCTGTTGTGATTCGTCGTTCGTCATTCTTCTGTAATGATTTGTGTATCGATCGCCTAAGTACAGGACAAAAAACTTAGAACCTGCAAGAAATCATTCATTTTCTGCT
>NZ_JBJPHS010000211.1:0-4630 GCF_052939495.1 Phormidesmis sp. 146-12
CTTGATACGCCTGTGGATATGATTTCGTTGGTGCAGTTGCCTGAGCGGGTGAGTGCGTTTGCGTTTATGGAGTTTGAAAATCGCGCTCCGGTGTTTCGCAACAATCAGGTGGAGGTGACAGAACGGGCGGCGCGGCGGATGGGTGAGTTGTTGGTGTTACTCAAAAAGCGAGGGCTAGAGGGGCTGGTTGCTCAACGATTTATTTTGCAGTGTGTGTTGGCGATGTTTGCAGAAGATCGGGGGCTATTGCCAAATAGTTTGTTTATTTCTTGTGTGCAAGACTGTCAGGGTGGGCAGAGTTCTTATGATGTTTTGGGGGGGTTGTTTCGGGAGATGAATACGCTGGGGGTGACTCCGGCGGGGAGATATCAAGGGGTTGATTATTTTAATGGTGGGTTGTTTAAGACGGTTGACCCGTTGCAGCTTACGCGAGAAGAACTAAACTTTTTGGAAGTGTCTGCTTTGGAGGATTGGAGTAAGATTCGCCCGGCGATTTTTGGCAATTTGTTTGAGTCTGCGATCGATGCAACTGAGCGTCATGCTCACGGAATCCACTTCACATCGGAGGCTGACATCATGAAGATTGTCCGCCCAACGATTTCGCGCTATTGGGAGGAGCGGGTTGAGGCGACAAATACGATCGCTCAACTCAATGCGCTGCAACTGGAATTACAAAATTACAAGGTGCTTGATCCGGCTTGTGGAAGTGGAAATTTTCTCTACATTGCTTATCAAGAACTGAAGCGAATTGAAAAGATGTTGCTCGATCGCATTGCCGAAAAGGGTCGATCGCCGCGTGATCAGATGCGAATGAGTTTTGTGACTCCGCAGCAGTTTTATGGCATGGATACTAACCCGTTTGCGGTAGAACTGGCGCGGGTGACGATGATGATTGGGCGCAAGGTGGCGATCGATCGTCTGGGCTTGTTTGAGCCTGCACTGCCGTTAGACACGCTAGATGAGAATATTGTCTGCAAAGATGCGTTGTTTAGCGAGTGGGTGAAAGCTGACGCAATCATCGGCAATCCGCCATTTCTGGGTGGTTATCGGATGCGCTCAGAACTCGGTGATGATTACACTGAAAGTGTTTTTAAGAGGTTCTCAGATGTTAAAGATCAAGTAGATATTTGTAGTTACTGGTTTCGACTCACTCATAACAAGTTAAATGGTCAAGGTCGAGCAGGTCTAGTTGGTACAAATACTATAAGTCAAGGAAAAACAAGGAGAGCTGGATTAGAATACATCACTAGCAATGGTGCAATCATCCACGAAGCTGTTTCTAGTCAAGACTGGTCAGGAGATGCCAATGTTGATGTAAGTATTGTCAATTGGTGTTATGAAGAAACCTCAAAATTTTACCTGGATAATGAGTTATCCTCCCCGATCAATTCTTCACTTCGCTCAAATGTTGATACTTCCAAAGCCTGCCAACTCAGGGCTAATGTTGATCTCTGCTTTCAAGGCATTATGCCAGGGGGTAAAGGCTTTATTATTTCAAATCAGCAAGCGGAAAAGTGGATTCAAACTGATTCAAAGTATGAAACTGTAATCAAAGTTTTTTCCAATGGAATTAATTTGGCTAAAAATCCTCACGGAAGTCCAGACGATTGGATCATTGATTTCGACGATATGAGTCTTGAAGAGGCAAGTGACTATAGATTGCCTTTTGAACACATAAAATCTACTGTCAAACCAGAAAGAGATAAAAACCGTCGTGAAGTTAGAAGACTGAATTGGTGGAAATTTGGTGAAAACTCGCCGAAGATGAGAAGATTTCTCAAACCTTTATCGCTTTACTTTGCTATTCCTGAAGTTTCAAAGTGGTCAATATTCGTCCCTTGCTCTCATGAATGGCTCCCAGGCAAGAGAAATAAGGTTGTGGTATCCGATGACTTCTACATTTTAGGAATTCTGTCATCCCAGGTTCATCGAGCTTGGATGCACGCTCAAAAATCCACACTTGAAGATCGAACAGCTTACACTCACAACACTTGTTTCCACACCTTCCCGTTTCCCCAAACGCCCGACGCAAAGTTAGTTGAGAAGATCCGCGAAACTGCTGTCAAACTCCATGAATATCGCAGCGAACAAATGGAGAAAAAACAGTGGGGCATTACCAAACTCTACAACGAATATTTTACCGAACCCACCAGCCAACTTTTCAAACTTCATGCCCAACTCGACAACCTCGTGCTTCAGGCCTATGGCTTCAACTCAGACGACGACCTTTTAGAAAAGTTACTAACCTTAAACTTAGAACTCGCAGAAAAAGAGAAACAAGGAGAGACGATCGTCGGCCCCTGGGCACCTCGAAGAGATGAGGGATGAGGGATGATCTCGCTATAATTTAGGCACATTTATAGATCCTCCTTGTAATGTCAACTTCAATCAAAGACGCTTTGCATCAAACGATCGATCAACTCAGCGAACAAGACTGTCAGCAAATCTTAGCGTTTGTTCACTCCCTTCAACAAAATGCTTCGCCCACCTTAAAACGACTTGCCAGCGACCCTACCTTCAAAATTCCATCTCAAGGACTCAGCATCTTTCGCACCGTTGACCCCATTCAAGCTGAAGGCATTTCCGCTTCTAACCTTTTACTGGAGGATCGGCGTTGATCATCTACTACTTGGATGCTAGTGCTTGGGTGAAACGCTACTATCAAGAACTCGGCACTGTTTGGCTACAAACCCTGTTTGCCCAAAATCCAACCTTTGCTTGTGCAACCCTGGGATCGATCGAAGTGACCGCAACCTTAGCGCGAAAACAAAAATCACTCCAGATAAAACCCGCGCAATTTCAACCTAAAATTCAAGCCTTGGAAGCAGATTGGCAAAATTTTATTCAAATTCAACTGACATCCAACGTGGTCGATCAAGCGAAACATTTAGCAGAGCAACTAGCACTTCGTGGGGCTGACTCCATCCATCTCGCCTCTGCTTTAGTCTTACAAAATCATCTATCTTCGACAGACCAGCTAATCTTTATTGCTTCAGACCAAGATCTGAAAACTGCGGCTCAAACGTCTGGGTTAATAATCCTTGATCCAGCCATAGAAGAATCTAAAGCCACTCCCTAACTATTTCGGCGTTGCTGAATCTAGGTATGAATTGTCAAATCTACCCTCACCCTAGCCCTCTCCTTTTGGGAGAGGGGACAGAATTTCTGGCTCCCTTCTCCCCAGGGAGAAGGGTTGGCGAGGGCTTCGCCCCACTTCGTGAGGAGGGCAATTCATACTTGCATTCAGCAACGCCACTATTTCTACCTTCTCTTGAAAAACGCCCCACCCAGAACAGCGATCGATCAGTCCTTAATCTAGCAACAACGCCCTCTCATCAGGTAGCATCAAAAGACTGTATCACCATACGATTATGAATCCTGCCCTGAGTCAGTTTGGCACTGATATGTCTCGCTTGTCTGGAGTCCGAGCGATTATGAAAGACATTATTGAGACACTGCGATCGGGCAATGGGCGAGACTTCATTAACCTCAGTGCTGGAAACCCTGTGATTTTGCCAGAAGTAGAGCAACTGTGGCGCGACTGCACAATGGAGCTTTTAGACAGCGCAGAATATGGCGAAGTCGTCTGTCGCTATGGAGCCAGCCAGGGATATCAGCCGCTCATTGATGCCGTGGTGAATGATTTTAATCAACGCTATGGGTTGCAGTTGACCGAGAAAAATATTCTCATTACCCCCGGTAGCCAAAGCCTCTATTTCTATGCGGCCAATGCATTTGGGGGTTATACCTCCAGTGGAGAACTGCGACAAATTGTCTTACCGCTCAGTCCCGATTACACGGGATATGGGGGCGTGACGCTCACTCCCGAAGCCCTGATCGCATACAAACCAGAATTGGAAATCGATCAGACTGCCCATCGCTTCAAATACCGTCCTGATTTCAGTCAGCTACAGATTACAGAAAGTACAGGATGTGTGATTTTTTCACGCCCCTGCAATCCGACGGGCAACGTCTTGAGCAATGACGAAGTACATAAAATTGCAGCACTTGCAGCAACGCAAGATGTCCCCGTTTTGATCGATTCTGCATATGCTCCACCGTTTCCAGCATTAAATTTCACAGATATGACTCCGATGTTTGGGGGCAATGTGCTGCACTGTATGAGTTTGTCAAAAGCAGGCCTGCCCGGAGAGCGAATTGGCATTGCGATCGGCAACACATCCCTGATTCAAACACTCGAATGCTTCCAGACAAATATGTGCATTCACTCGCCTCGATATGGACAAGCGATCGCTGCTCGTGCCATCCGTTCTGGCAGACTAGCCGAGATTTCAGAAAAGATTATTCGTCCGTTTTATCAGCAGAAAATTGGCATTGTCGAAGAGACGCTCGATCGCTTCATGCCTCAGACTTTACCCTGGTTTTTGCATCGCGGAGAAGGGGCGATTTTTGCGTGGCTGTGGCTCAAAGATCTGCCCATTTCAGACTGGGAATTTTACCAACAACTCAAACAGGTGGGCGTGATTGTCGTCCCTGGCAGCACATTCTTTCCAGGCTTGCGTCAAGAGTGGGCCCACAAAGAACAATGTCTGCGAATTAGCTTAACGGGAACGGATCAAGAATTAGAAACAGCCATGCAGCGGTTATCACAACTGGCAGCGCAGGTTTA
>NZ_JBJPHS010000212.1:0-4285 GCF_052939495.1 Phormidesmis sp. 146-12
CTCAACGAAGACTTAACTCGAATCGCATTGGCCGTAAAAAGCATTTTTTCTGGTGTTTGGCAGGGATGAAGAAGAGCGTTTCGGTAGGATAGTAAGGAGTAGGCGGACACGGTGATTTGTAAGGCAACTATTCAAAATAAGTTGAACATTCAGATACAGTTTTATAGATTTGTATTTCTCAGGAATTCTAGCTTCAGTAGGAGTTCGGACAGCCATACGACTAATCTGTTCAACTTATTTTGAATAGCTTCCTAAGCATTGCTACGGATGTAGCATGAGCTTAAGCAAAGTCAATCTTTTGAATTTTCTCAATAACAGTTTCTAGATTGATTTTTGTTTCAGCAAGTAGCTCAAAAGAAGGTTGAATCGCAGTCTGCTGTAAGTTGTCTGAAAATTCATTCAGTTTTTGCAAATTTCTGCTCGGCTCAGAGAAATAATCTGAAGCAATTTCTGCTGCTTCATTCACAACTTTGAGATACTCATGATGAGGTTCAGAGTACGTTCTATTATAAAGAATAAGATTTTTGTAAAAGCTTTCTCTACTTACAGACCACATTTTTAGTGGTTCGATTATTAGGAAATTCTTCCAGAATTCTTGAATTGACTGGCTATCAAAATCTGTTGTAGCTTGAAACTTCTCTATCTCATCGTTAATGATTTTTGAATACTCTTGGCGAAACCTTCCAAGTAATTCACTTTCTTTCGCCCCTATACGAATAGGAAATCTGTCTGAAGCTTTTGCGGTAATAGCTCGCTCCAATAAGGCTACTGGCAAGATTAATAACTACACCAAAAACAGATTGTGAGAAGATATTGCCTGACAAGTTTTGTTGCCACCCAAAAAGCCAAAGAAAATAGCCAATTAAACTGAAGGCGAAAAATGATGAGACGATTATTATAAATCTGTTTCTTCTCTCAATCCTTAGTTTACTAACTTCGCTGCTCCAACTATTAGAAGTATCAGCGACAAGGCTTTTTATCTTCCCATTGGTTGTTTGTTCCAATTCATTGACATAAGACTGAGTTTGCTCAGTTAGTTCGTCCTTAATAACGTTAACTTGAGAGTCCTGCCATTCTTCTAACTCTCCACTAATTGCAGATACCCTATCAGAAGACATAGCTTTGATGTTTCGTTGAAGTTCTTCAGCACGTACTTGTAATTCAACAAAGTTTTTGAAAGTTTCAATGAAGGCTTGAGAAGTTTCAGGAAAAACGTGCTCTTGAGCTTCCTGTTTAATAGTCACTTTCTGGTCATCAGTCAACTCGGCAGATTCTAATTCGTCCATCTGGTGCATAAGTCCCAGTTTAGAAATAGCTTCTTTTGTTTTATACGCAAATACGCCAGTTGTGTATACTTTAACGGCATCAAAATAAGCATCAAAGTCTTGAGCTAAACCATCAACTGCTGAATTAAGAAGCGAGGTATAGTCTCTCAGAGGACGTTGCTCAGTCAATAATTGCTTGAAGTTTTTAATAGCAGATGCCAAGTTATGATGATATTTGATTACTCTGTCATCAATATTACGTCGAATTTCTAGAGCTTGACTTGAGAGAACTGGTGATGGAAAAAATTCCGTATTAACAAACAGTTTATGCTTTTGAACTCGTGGGAATTTTAGCTCTAGTTGTTCGAGACTAACTGTATTTTCTAACGAAGAGAGCTTCTCGGCTTTTCGCTTACTATCAGAAATTACCTCTTTTAATTGTGGTACTAGACTTCGCCAAATACCTTTGATGATCAATTCTGTTTGGCGCGTTGCCTCTTGTTTCAAAACATATTCCAAGAATTTGGCTCTTTCTGTGCTGTGACACGTTAGTTCTATCGAACTAGGCATTTCTAGCACGTCGGGTAAGTAGCTTTGCACATCTTGTTCTATTTCTCTAAGTGAAACAAGCTTGCTGCTCCAAGTCTCTGTGAGAGTATTGTTGGTTACTCGAATCTTTCCCTGAAATTGCTTGATGTTATCCTCTGCGGTTTTAATAATGCTTGAAAGAGTTTGCAACTTTTCAAGCAGGAAAGAACAGAAAAAAGATTTTAGTCCATCCGCGCTAGAGCGGAAATATAGAACTTTGTAGTCATGAATACTAATCTGCGACTCAATATTAGAGACATTAGCGAAATCGAGAAGAGTTTGTCGCAATACTTCTATATTGAATTGAGATTTGTTATCGATTAGTAGTACGCTTTGTGCATCTATATGAGAACTATTTTTGAATAATTGGTTTACTCTTTGGCATAACTCGCTCAAAAAGGAATTTGCTCTTCTCTTATCGAAGTTATTATGACTAAAGCTAGTGTCATGATCTAGCTTAAATTCATCTGCTCGTGTAACAACAATCTGCATTGGAACAAAAGCTAAATGGGAGTCCTTCTCACTTAATAGTGGTGTGTCTGCATCATCAAGCGGAACAGCAGCAGAAAGAAAGTAGACAATCAAATCACAAATTGGCAAGAAATTTTTCGCAACTTCTTTGGCGAGACCCGGATCACCAGCACCTGGCGTATCAGCTATAACTATGTCTCTTAGAAACTCTTTGTCTATAAAACTAGATCTGATCGTTACTAATCCTTCCCGTGTATTACCAAAAATTACATCTCGGTTCTCATTATGAGTGATGAGAGTGATTGCTTTATCAACAGGGTTTAATCCTACCTTTCTGGCTTCTTCTGATTCTTCAGTTAAACAAAGCAGCGAATTAATGGTGCTTGATTTTCCTGCCGAGAAGTGACCCATGAAACCTATGTATATTAAATTTTTCCCTCTCTCAGTATACTGAACCAAGCTACGCTTCAAGTGAGAAAGTAATTCCTGATTCTTAATTGTCTCAATATTAGAATCTAAATCTAGTGCTTCTTTGGAAATCGACTCCTGAAGATATTTTTCTAAGTCTTCAATTCCCTCTAGAATCTTCTTGCATTGAATATTGATGGACATGTTAGATTTGCAACTCGGCTTCCACTTATGGTACTACACAAATATTCTTTTGCAATACAAATGACCTACCCTTACAGATAAGAAACTGTTAGTATTATTTCGGAAAGTAAATATACGTTTTGATTCTGCAATATTGTCATGAATATCTCAAATTAGAGCTTTCGTTGCAAGGCTGCTCAGAAAGAGTTGAGGCACACTCTTGATCGTGGGAGATGTAATTTAAGTTAGCTTTAATCTTGCCCTTCTGTAGCAGTCCTAAGTGAAACGTGAGAGCCTACTTATGCAGAGCAAGGCTTTCGCTCTATCCAATTCTTACAACTCGAATAGAACTGCTATATCTATTAAGTTGGTCGAAAAAGTTTAGCTGAGAAGCTTGATTGAGAACATGAAGTAGATCGCTCAACCGTTGCAAAAATTTTCAATGTAAGCCTATCTGCTCCAACAGGATCTTCAGATAAGTAGAAGGGCAAAATTAAAACCAACCGAAGTTGCCGGATTTTGACTCCGCTCAACCCTCGTCTCATCAAAAGATTGAGCATTGAGCAGAACCGAAATGTGTCTTGTAAATCATCGTATCTGCCCACTTACAGCTAGATTGTATTCACAAAAATGTAGTTCATAACTTGAACAGAGTGATCTATAGCTTTTCTAGAACAGATTCTAGATATTGGATCATACGACTAATGATCTCTTCGGCTTGATTTTTAAGTCTACTGTTCATCATAATTTTTCCTCTGGTTCAATAGACTTTGCGATGTGCCTAGTTTGTGTCATCTTGCTGCATCAAAAAGCGAAGTCTGCAAAACCAGTAAAATTCTTCAGAAGTTGTCTGAAAAAAGTGTTCAAGTAATATTGAATAAAACGCTTGAATAAGATGCTAGTTAGCCAACGATCGCCAGGGTCTTTTCTTAAATCGCTCAGTTCCGGCTCGTTTTGCTAAATCGTCGGCGGCAATCTGGGCAGCTTTCATCACGTCTGCTTCGGATACAGTCGTCATTACTCGGTCTTGCATCACAATCTGACCGTCAATCATCACTAGTTCGGGTTCGTTGCCCAGGGCGGAGTAGACGAGGCTAGAGAGCGGCGAGTGAATGGGATTGGCGAAAAAACTGTCGAAGTTTAGCACGACCAGATCGGCTTTTTTACCAACTTCGATCGAGCCAATTTCAGCATCCAGTCCGATTGCTTTGGCACCGTCGATCGTCGCCATTTCTAACACTTTCTCGGCGGTGATGATGGTGGGGTCGCGGTGATAGCCTTTGTGAATCAATGCTCCAAACTTGAGGCTGTGAATGGCTTTGTTGCATGATTAGAAAAACGGTCAGATCCGCATTGGAATAGTCTTGGTA
>NZ_JBJPHS010000213.1:0-4236 GCF_052939495.1 Phormidesmis sp. 146-12
ATGAGGGATGAGGGATGAGGGATGAGGGATGAGGGATGAGGGATGAGGGATGAGGAATTAAACTGAGGAAGTCAGAAGTTATCGGGAAGCAAGATGGACATTAGTAAAGAAAATCAGCAACCCTCGATCGATTCCTCTCCTTCCTCAGCATTTGTGGATGAACCCTTGAGAGCAATCGCCTACAGCATGGATGCTCTCATTCCAGGACTGTACATCTGGGTGGGCGCATTCAAACTTCGCATCGAGGGCAGCCTTCCAGAAGAAAATTACCCTGGGACACTTCACAGTTTTGCTGGGATTGCGATCGCTCTACCTGGCTACCAGATATACACGACCTATCACGGCAGCTATGACCCTCGATAAACACAAAATCGATGCGAGTGCCTCAAATTACGACAAGAGTTTTACCACGCGAAGAATTCGACACACTGCTTATACAAGCTGAATACAGTAAAATTGGCTCCGCTCCTGCCCAAGGAAATCGTATCAAAAGCTGGTGGACTCATTCTGCATTCGCTAGAGTTGAAGCAATTTACAGCCCAGACGGAACCCTTGCGATCACCGCTTACCACATCACTTGATAGATGCACCTGAAACATTGGGATTCTTGCGGGAGATTCAGAACTATTCTGTCCGAATGACGCTATAGAATGAACGCTAAAGACAGGAATACTGTGATGACTCATACAAAAGTCGAAATTGATACAAAACTACCTCTGACCGAACTGGTCGATCGGGCTGCCAGCAGTGAAATCATCACCCTCACTGCCAACGGACAAGAAAAAGCAGTCCTCCTCAGCATGGAAGCCTTTGAACAGTTAGTCAGCATCCAAGCTTACCGTCAACAAAAACTCATGCCGCTAGATGAATTGCGATCGCAGTCTCAACAAATATTCACCCAAGCAGGCTACACCACGCAGAGCCAAATCATTGACCTCGTGCAGGTCGTCAAACAAGAAATTGCCGCAGAGCGATTTCAGGACTCTTCTCCACCTAAAACTTCTCCATGACTCAGTTCCTCGATCGTGTGTTTCTAGACACGAATGTTTATATCATTGGCGCGATCGATTCCCAAAGTTATGAGGCGCAAGTTTTAGATTGGTTAGGGTTTGGCGAGAGTCAGTCAACAGCAATAAAAGTCATCGTATCTGAAGAACTCACCGATCAAATCTCACGAGTTTCAAAACGATTAAGGAACAAGGATTGGGGAGGTGAACTGCTATCACGAATTTGGCAAAATCTCAACGTTCGCTATGTTCTACTAAACCTGCAAGACTTTAACAAATTAGAAGCGATGGAAATAATCCCTCGTGAAGACATTGGAGTTTATTTGACTGCTAAAGAGGGACAAGCTCAATGCTTCGTGTCTTCAAACCACAAATTAGTTCGCGCCTTAGCATCCAGCACAGGAGAATTTGAATGCCTCACGCCAGAAGAATTTGTGAGGAAATACATTCTTTCTACTGATAAATTTCGTCCCTCGAAATAATGCCTTCATCTACAAATTGCAAGAACACTTTGCAGGGATGAGGGATGAGTAGAATAGAGTTATTGACTTTGAAGGATTGATTATGGCTACTGTCGAATTTCAAGCCAGAGTTGAGAATGGGGTGATTGTCGTTCCTGAAGAATACAAGCAAGACTTAAGCGAGGGAAGCACTATCAAAGTCACCGTAACAAAGCAGCCCAAAAAACGCATTTCAGAAGATGGAATCCTTGCAGAACTGATGCGTCATCCCATTTCAGTGCCCGGAGTCCGATCGCTCACTCGTGAAGAAATGCACGATCGAACTTCATGACCCAATCGCCTTGCTTCATTGACTCAAACGTTTGGCTTTACAGCCTCATGACTGACCCAAATTCCACCGATCTAGAGAACGATCGAAAACATTCTCTTGCGACTCAACTAATCTACTCAGTCGATTTAGTGATTAGTACTCAAGTCATTAACGAAGTTTGCTCAGTCTTAATCAGAAAGGCTGCCTTTACAGAAACTCAAATTCAGCAAGTGATTCACGAACTCTATGACGGTTGCACCGTAGTCGAACTGAATGCAGAAATCCTGCTAAACGCATCAAATTTACGGGTTCAGTATGGCTTCTCGTTCTGGGATGGTCTGATTATCTCCAGTGCTTTGTCTACGAATGCCAGCATTTTTTACTCAGAAGATATGCAAGATGGGTTAGTCATCGCTGACCAACTGACGATCGTCAATCCCTTTAAATAAAGCTCAATTCCTAAAATGATGAACTCCTCCCAACCCAAACAACAATTCACCGCAATCATTGAGCGCGAAGGCGAGGGATATGTTTCGCTCTGTCCTGAACTCGACATTGCCAGTCAAGGTGACACCGTAGAAGCAGCCAAGCAAAATCTGACTGAAGTGATCGAGCTATTTTTTGAAGTCGCTAACCCCTCAGAAGTTAAAAGACGATTACGCACTGAAATCTTCATCACTCGTCTGGAGGTTGCCGTTGGGTAAGCTTTAGAAGAAAATGGTTTCTGTCGAAGTTCGGCAAAAAGGCAGCCACATCATCCTGCAACTCGAAACAGAAGAAACAACAGTAACGGTGCCTGTCCCAAACCACCCGGAACATTACAATCCATCATTCGCCAGTCTGGTCTTCCTCGTGAGTTACTTGAGGTAATCTAGCCAAACCACTTCCTCAACGATGAGGGATGAGGGATGAGTAGAATAGAGCTATTGATTTTGAAGGATTGATTATGGTTACTGTCGAATTTCAGGCCAAAGTTAAGGATGGAGTGATTGTCATTCCTGAAGAATACAAACAAGAACTGGCAACAGTAACCATTGTCAAGGTGACAGTAGAAAAGCAGCCTGGGAAACAACACTCAAGACCTGACATCTTTGACGAACTTGCAGAAAATCCCGTTGAAGTTGATGGGTTTCTCACAAGAGATGAAATTTACGATCGCACTCTATGAATCCCGAACCCTACTTTGTAGACTCCAACGTATGGCTTTATTATCTGCTTGACAACCAATCACTCAACGCTCAAGAACGCCAGAGAAAGCGAAAAATTGCCCGTTCATTGACGGAAGCAGAGGGCGCAACGATTAGCGTACAAGTCGTTAATGAGGTTTGTTCCAATGTCCTGAAAAAAGCAGCCTTCACAGAACAACAAATCAAAGCACTGATTCAATCGTTTGAACATCGCTGCACGATCGTCGCATTAGATTTTGAAGGTTTGATCAAAGCCTCTGACTTGCGATCGCGCTATCACCTTTCCTTCTAGGATGGCTTAATTGTTGCCAGTGCCCTATCTGCAAATGTTGAAGTTCTTTATTCAGAAGATATGCAAGATAGGTTAGTCATTGCTGACCAACTGACGATCGTCAATCCCTTTAAGTAAAGCTCGCTCCCTAAAACGATGCACTCCTCCCAACCCAAACAACAATTCACCGCAATCATTGAGCGCGAAGGCGAGGGATATGTTTCGCTCTGTCCTGAACTCGACATTGCCAGTCAAGGTGACACCGTAGAAGCAGCCAAGCAAAATCTGACTGAAGCGATCGAGCTATTTTTTGAAGTCGCCAACTCCTCAGAAATCAAAAGACGCATTTATTGATAGGCGATCGCATCGTCTTAACCATCAGACGCATAGCCCTCTGGCAAAATTGTTCTGCTCAAACGGGCACAACTCAAATCGATATTCGACGGTGTAGCATTGGTTAAAGCGGCCCATCGCAGATCGGCAGAGTCAAACTTTGCGCCTGTTAAGTTTGCATTCAACAAGAGTGCGCCCCTCAAATCAGCACCCGTCAAATCAGCATGACTCAAGTTTGCATAACAAAGGTCTGCCCCATGTAGATTGGCTCGACGCAAATTAGCTCCCTCTAGATACGATCGACTTAGATTACTGTGTGACAGATCAACCCCAGAAAAGTCCACCCCACTCAGTCTTGCTTTAGAAAAGTCCGATCGACTCAAGTCTCTTTGACCTACTGCACAGTCTTGAATAAGCTCGTTTAAGTTCATATCTACTCACCACACACCAAGATAGTAGTTTGCACGGGTTATCAGATTGCCGTCATTCAACCGTTAGGTCAGCAGTTACGATTGTTTAGACTCAGTTGTTCTTAACTAAACTAACCCCTGTCCTTCCAGAACGCCTCTACCTCAAAAGAGGGATACCGCTAGTTCAAAAGATGATATTCGATTAAGGGCCTATCCGAAAACCATAAAATCTGTGAGATGATGAAGGCAAGCGAGTT
>NZ_JBJPHS010000214.1:0-4148 GCF_052939495.1 Phormidesmis sp. 146-12
TGAATTCGATAGAGTTTTTTCGCTTCGGTATTTAACGCTTCTGCCCCCCACCCCCTTACAGATGTAGGTTTGTGTTGAAGGTGCGAGCAGTGACCCCAACGATTCGATAATGAGAAGAAGAGCAGTATGGAGGCAGTAGAGATGCTACAAGACCCTTCGCTCAAAGCTTGGAACCGGATTGTCAGCGAACGATTTGGCAACCTCAGCCTATCGCAAGTGACGGGATTAAGGGTGTGGAGTTTTGGGTCGCATTGACCCAATCGAGTAGCCTCAGCCGCGTTGCCGAAACCATGGCTGGATTAAACGGGGAGCGACCGAACACGGTGCGCCAACGCCTCCAGGAATGGTATCAAGATGCGGCAGCAAAAAGCGGCAAGCATCGCTGGGATTGGCAGGTCGAACCTTACTTTGCGCCGCTGTTGACTTGGGTGCTGTCGCTGTTGCCGCACCGTTGTCGAGAACTATTTCTGGTCATGGATGTGACGACGCAGAAAGACCGATTGAGTGTGCTGTCGGTTTCGGTGCAGTATCGCGGTAGCGCGATTGCGGTGGCATGGAAAATTGTGCCTGGGAATCAACCGGATCGCTGGCAACCCTACTGGGAGCCGTTGTTCGCTCAACTGGCTGGCGGGGTTCCACCGGACTGGCGGGTGGTGGTTTGGGCTGACCGAGGCTTGTATGCCGACTGGCTGTTTGCCGCGATCAGGGCAGTCGGGTGGCATCCGTTCTTGCGGATCAATCAACACCCGAATCAGACAATCCAAGTTCTCCCCAATGGCGACTGGCAATTGCTCAAAGACTGGATTCGGCTCGGTCAAGCTTGGAGCGGTGCAGTGCGGTGCTTTCGCACCAATCCGCTCGATTGTCCCCTGGTCGCACGCTGGGACGAAGGCGATACTGACCCGTGGTTCGTGGTCACTGACCTGCCGACTGACCAAGCCGAGGGCTTGTGGTACAGCTACCGCCTGTGGATTGAAGATGGCTATCGCGATTTCAAAAGTGATGGCTGGCATGGGCAGTCCTCACGCATGACCGACCCAAAACGCGCAGAGCGGATGGGGTTAGCCATGTCGGTCGCCACCCTATGGATGCTCACACTTGGAACCAAAGTAGAACTGCAACAACCAGCCTTACACCCCTTCCTTGGAGACTGACGTTAGAATAGTCTTCTACGGGTGAGAAGTTGAGGGAGCATTCCCGTATGGGTGATGGCAGCGAAGGGTTTTATCGAGTCGCGCTGATTTGGGATAGAGAAAACTGCTCGATCGCTTCAGGCAGCCGATGAGAGAGACTGTCCGGCGACTTCTCGGTAGTAGCTTTGGAGTTGCCGAGTTGCCGATGACCAGTTCCAGCGTTCTGCTTCGCGTCGAGCATTGCGGCGGAGGGTTTCTCGTGCTTCTTGCTCAAAGATGAGTCGCTGAGTGGCGACGATCGCTCCCTGGTCATCATTTGGATCGAACAAATAGCCATTTACGCCGTCTTCGACGATATCGGGAATGCCGCCCGATCGAGCCGCTACAACAGGACAGCCGGCCGCCATCGCTTCGAGTAGGACTAATCCCAGGGTTTCGGTGCGCGACGGAAAGACAAAGGCATCGGCAGAAGCAAAGGCAGCAGCGAGTTCTTGGCCTGCCAGGTAGCCGACAAAGTGCGTCGGAGTCCCTTCAAAATATTTTTCTAACGCTTGCTGATTGGGTCCGCCGCCTACGAGCGCGAGACGAGCATTGGGAATTGATTCTAGAACAGGCTTGATGCGATCGATTTCTTTTTCGGCAGACAGGCGACCGACATAGAGCAACAATGGCGCTTCGGGGTGGCCTTGACTGAGCCGATTTCGCATGTCTGCACTGGCTAGATGAGGCTGAAAAGTTTCGGTATCCACGCCGCGCTGCCACAGATCGACTCGCTCGATTCCATGCTCTGTCAAGGCTTGCATCATGGCTGTGGAGGTACAGAGATTGAGTTGTGCCTGATTGTGTCCCGCTTTGAGCAGTTCCCACAGTAGCCCTTCGAGTGCGCCCAGTCCGTAGTGCTGAAGGTATTCGGGCAGGTGGGTGTGGTAGGAGGCGATCAGGGGAATGTTTAGCGTTTTGCTGTAGTAGAGTCCGGCGAGTCCCAATACGGCGGGGTTGACGACGTGAATAATGTCAGGCCGAAACTGGGTGAGGGCTTCGCCGATCGCTGGACGAGGGAGCGCCAGTTTTAACTCAGGATAAAGCGGCAATGGAAAACCGGACACTCCAAAGATTTTGGCTCCTTTGTGTTCGGTCAGGCCGCCTTCTGGGGCAAAAATTAGAACTTGATCACCCAGACGTTGTAAATGATCGACAGTGTGACGCAGCCGAGTGACGATGCCATCGACTTTGGGCAAAAACGTTTCGGTAAACAGGGCAACTCGCATAAAGGAAGAGATGACATAAAACGGTTATTGCTGCCTGGGGAGGGTGCATCCATGTATGCCAATTGCCACGATCACCCCTCCTAACAAAACGCCTACTCCTTCTGCAAAACAGTTGAGGCGGTGTCTCATTTCTGCGGACTGCGCGATCGAGAGTTCTCGAACCCCCGCCCCCGTCGCCGCGAGTTTTTCGTAGTTTCGATAGCTTTTATCTAAGGCCGCCCACTCTGGAAACAGATAAAACGCACTGAGTGCCATCGCTCCTAGCCCAGGTAAGACGATCGTCAGCAGCAAGACCGAAACTCGAAGGTTCATAGGTTAGCGCTTCCAGGTTACTTTGGGGAGGATTTGATCCTCATCAATGCGGGTTTTGTATTTGACGGCAAAGTTTAACAGTGAATCTAACAGCGAGTCAGACAGGTAGTGGGGCTGAAGTCCCAGGTTGAGCAGGTTGGTGTTTTTGGCGTTGAAGTAGTGTTCTTCTTTTTCAATGCGGGGATTTTCGTAGTTTTTGACTTCGACGTTGAGACCGATCGCCGTCCCTGCTTTTGCCACCATTGTGGCTAGATCGCCGATGCTAAACAGTTCGGTAAATTGGTTGAAGACGCGGAATTCGCCGGGATTGGCGGGGGTGGCGATAGCTAGTTCTACACAGCGCACGGTATCGCGAATATCCAAAAATCCTCGCGTTTGTCCGCCTTTGCCATAGACGGTGAGGGGGTGCCCGACTGCTGCCTGGATGCAGAATCGGTTTAATGCGGTGCCAAACACGCCATCGTAATCGAGACGATTGATCAACAACTCATCCATGCCCGTCTCTTCGGTGAGAACGCCATAGACCACGCCCTGATTGAGATCCGTTGCGCGCAGCCCCCACATTTTGCAGGCGAAATGGATGTTGTGGGAGTCATGCACTTTGCTGAGGTGGTACATGCTGCCGGGCTGTTTGGGGTAGGGCAGGGTGTCTTTGCGTCCGTTGTGTTCGATCGTGATGTAGCCTTCCTCGATATCGATATTTGGCGTACCGTATTCGCCCATCGTGCCCAGTTTGACGAGGTGACAGTCGGGGAAGCTTTCTTTGATGATGTAGAGCAGGTTGAGCGTGCCGACGACGTTGTTAACCTGAGTCAAAACGGCGTGTTCTCGATCGATCATGGAGAAGGGAGCCGATCGCTGTTCGCCAAAGTGAATGATCGAGTCTGGTTCAAATTGATGCAGTGCTTTGCTGAGAAATTCGTAGTTGGTGATGTCGCCGATGAATAGCTGAATCGCTTTGCCTGTAATGTCGTGCCAGCGTTTGAGGCGTTGTTGAATGGGCGCGATCGGGGTGAGTGTTTCGATACACAACTCCATATCCCAGTGTCGCCTGACCAGACTGTCTAAAATCGCGACTTCATGCCCTCGGTTGGACAAGTAAAGCGCGGTCGCCCAACCGCAATATCCATCACCACCAATAACTAGGACTTTCATCTTGCTACATCTTGTTCGCGAATACTTTGCCAAATCTATCAGGTTTGGGGACTTTGTGGATTAAGAGTTTTGGATTTGTTGATAAGGCTCTTGGGATTGGCGGTTTGCTTTTCACTTCTGGCTTTTAGCTTTTGAGTTTGGGGTCGATCGACGGTGAGGAACAACTACCAAAAGGCATAATCTGACGTTAACCCAGTCTTTAGAATCGTGTGGCTGGCTAACCTGACGTGAATTCGATGAAATTCCTCGCTGTAGCGATCACTCCAGGCAGCCCCCTAAA
>NZ_JBJPHS010000215.1:0-4074 GCF_052939495.1 Phormidesmis sp. 146-12
TCCGCAATGGTCATCTTTTGCCTTAAGCTGTGGTCAACTTATTATTAAAATCACATTTGTCTGTAACCCTTGGGATTAACCCCTTATGGCAGCCGAGCAGCAAGCACTTCCACCCATTCGTCTGATTCCGGTTCAATCTACCCCAGAGACGAGCGCGGAAGTTACTGACCTGCGATCTGAGCGGATTCAGGAGTTTTTGCAAGCCAGTAATTTTGCTCCTAACACAGAAAAGGCTTATCAGTTTGAACTGAAACGCTTTATGGAGTGGAGCGAGAAGGCTTGGCATAGGATCACTCCACGCGACCTTGCTCAGTTCAAGAAGTATTTAAAGGAGGAGTGCCGAACCCGTAAGGGAAAATCGTTGTCCCCTGCGGCAATCAATCAAGCAATGACTGCCCTCAAGAGTTTTTATCGATGGTTTCAGCAGGCAGGTTACATGAGCCTATCTGAAACCCTGCCAACCGCTGGGGTCAAATTTGAGAAATTGGGCGACCCGCTTCCTCGCCACTTGAACCCCAACCAGATGGAGGCAATCTTTCAGGCAGTCTCAGGGAAAGAAGATATTGACCTGCGCGATCGCGCTTTGCTGGCAGTCTTAACCCACGGCTTGCGGGCGGAGGACGTTTCGGGCTTAAACGTTGGCAATTATGATGGTGTTCGCCTCAAGTTTCTTCGCAAGAAAGATAAAAGTGATGCGATCGTTCCCCTACGACAAGAGGCGCGGAAGCAGATAGAGGCATATCTGGAGCGGCGGCGATCGCAACAGGAGGAATTGACGGAGGATAGCCCGCTTTTCCTGTCCTATGATTTCCGCAGCGGTGGGCAAAGGCTGGGATACCAGGGAATCTATTACTTCACTAAAATTCGGCTGGGAACAATGTTGGGCATTCCAGACTTAACACCTCATCGCTTCCGACACACTTACGCCAGTGAGCTGATATCTCTGGGTATCGATAGCTTGCTCGCCCGCAGTTTAACAGGGCATAAATCTGAGAAGGTATTCGAGAGGTACATTAAGGGCAGGCGATTGAAAGTAGCTGAGGATACTTTCTTTAGAGCGATCGGGGAGGAAACGCTCTAGAAGCCCGAAGCATCGGCTAAAAAGCTGAATCGCCAATTACGAGAAATTCCAAATAAATATTTTTAATGAAGAATAAGTAAATATTTTGCTGATAAAGGAAAAATCTTTAATTTAGTACTATTGTACTAAATTAAAGAGCAGCTAATTGATCAGATGTCTTTACCGCACCAGTGCGGTAAAAATGCTTTGTCTGCTCCAAAACTTCAAGGCTTATAGGGAAGCTATCTCAAAAATCAGACCTATTGTTTTTATCTATTTTCCAATCTAAGTTTTTACCGCACTAGTGCGGTAAAAACCTGAACTTATACACATGAAAAATTGCAAAGAAAGACATTTTTTTAGAAAAAGGACTAATTAGTGGGCAATTACAGCGTGGTTTAAAGAATTTACTTCTAAGGCTAAATTCTTGAGATCGAGTAAGGGAAAGAAGAAGATTTGGAAGCAAAAAATTTATACAAGATCCTTTACAGGCAAAGGGTTCAAGGATTTTTTATATTTATTCAAAACTCAAAAGCAACCAAATTGAATTTAATTAATTTGCAACTAACTTCTCGAAAAAATGCAATTTTCAGAGTATGGAAATTAATCATATATAAAAATCTATTTACTCTATAGAAAATATCTATTTAGATCTTATTGACATTTGAATTCAATCATTCAAATATTTAATTGTTCCTAAAAATGTTAAGCGCGTTCAAACCTCACTCTCCTTTAAAGTGTCTTTTCTGTGTGATTTGCTGTTGAAAACTAAAGCCAATATAAATTGGCTTTAGTCGAAATTGCGTGGAAATAACCGTTGCCATCATACTCAGCATGAGTAAGATTTATCATTTCTCATCAGAGAAGCTCTCGGTAACAAAGCAGGCAATGCAAGCATTTTATGAGAGTAAAGAAGATTTTTTTGATTACCTCAAGCGACACCAATCAGGCGATTGGGGAGAAGTAGGAAATTATGAGGAGATCCAACTTTCTAAAGACGAAATTCAGACAGGCATGAGTGACAACACAGCGAAATTAAATCTCCTGCAAATTAAAAACCAGCAGAATGGATCAATTATGAGTATCTATAAGTTGAGGAATGGTACCAAAATTTGGATCGTTACTTGCCTAGATTTTCTCGCAGATAAGGCTTACACGACTATCTTTCTACCTTCTGAATATTAGAAAAACGATTTTTGTATAGAGAGTTGGCTGAGGTTTTATGGCAATCAAAACGCTTCGATCGCAGCTTTGCGCCACAGAAGAAACACGGGAATACTTGTGGCATTTATTTATCACCTACACTCTTCTGATCAATCAGTTGCTTGAACGATTGCCGAAGGATGCTAAGTTTTCAGATTGGCGAAAAGAAGGTCGAGTACCGCGAAAAGCAGTAGCTGCGCTTTGTAATAAAGTGTTGGAGGAGGATGGCTCTCTAAAAGGTCTTCCGGCTCGGTTTTACACTTCGGCTGTCCTTTGTACGTCGTATACTTTTGCCTCAATTTTTGCGATCCAAAACAAGCTTCGTGCCAGGTGTGAGGGTAAACAACGGTGGTTAAATGTTGCGGAACACGATTTGGAACTTGCGGAAACCACAGCCTTCAGCTTGGAGGAGATTCGCGAAAGAGCGGCACAAATTTTAGGGCAAGCCGAATCTAAACGTCAGGAGTGTCTTGATGAGGAGGAAGAACCAAGCAATATTCCTTCAATAATGAGTCTCTTGTTCAAATTGTTGGATAAGAGTAACGATTTACTTAGCTACCGGGCGATCGCACATTTGCTAAGAAACGACTGCAAAGTCAGTTACGAGGAGGAAGACCCAGAAAAACTTGCCTTAAGGTTGTCAAAAAAGCGAATTCAAATTGAACGTTTACAAGAACAACTCAACAGCCAATTGCCAATTGGACGTGACCCTACTGGAGAACGGACGAGTCAGTTTATTGAAGAAGCAATCTCTCTCCCAAGAGACTCTGATTCAATTGAAAACCGCATTGAGGAGTTTGAGACTTGGGAAGATTTGCTACCTGAACGTGTTGCTAATCTCTCAACTCAACTGGAAACCTTGCCCTACCCACTTCTTTTAGGCAGTAATGATGATGTGAGATGGTCGTGGGAAACGGCAGCGACTACTGCTTCAAGCTCCAACACCTCACCCAACTCAAGTCCAAAGCGAACTCGAATCCGCAGACGGAGGAAGAAGGCAAAGAAGCGGATTTGTGTGAGCTTTAAGGGTAAAGGCTTGAGCCAAGTTCGATTAAGGCTCTATTGCGATCGCCGCCAACTACCAATATTTCGGCAGTTTGTTGAAGATTCCAAAGCCAACAAAGCTCGAAACAAGAAGGAGAAGTTTTCACTCGCGCTATATCCTTTACGCTCGGCTACCCTGCTGTGGGCTGAAGATAAAAAACTTTCAACCGAGAAAAACCGTGACAAACCCTGGAACAGTCATCGCCTCTATTTGCACGTCACAGTTGATACTCGGTTGTTAACAGCTGAGGGTACCGAACAGGTGCGTCAGGAAAAGATTGAGCTGATGCATAAATTCCTTAAAGGATTGGTAGAAGCTGAGGAGACGCAGGAGGCAAACGAAGACGAGGAGGCGCTCCTCTCAGCACAGAAAAATCGTAGCAGAGTCACCAAGAAGAATCAGACCACGCTCAAACTACTAGAGAGTAATCCACCGCCACCACGTCCAAGCCAGTCAGCGTACCGTGGCAATCCACAAATTGCAGTGAAGGTGGCATTTAGTCGGGAGCATGTTGTGGGAGTTGTGGTGTCCGATGGACAGCAGCCCATATTGGATTACCGCGATGTGGAAACTTTGCTGATTGATTCGCGCCTCGAATTGTTGGAGCAGCGGAGTCTCAAGCTTCGCAATCAGCCGGAGCGGTTGCGGAAAGTGAAATCGGGAGATTCAGGAAAGGCTAAAAAGGCTAAACGCACCCGCTACAAACCCAAGATTAGTACACGTCAACTTCAGTTGCAGCCTTATCGTTTACTAAAGCGTTGGCGTA
>NZ_JBJPHS010000216.1:0-3858 GCF_052939495.1 Phormidesmis sp. 146-12
ATCCTGTGCAAATCGCAAGGGTGCTTGAATCGGTCTCGACCAGTTATAGTTCAGCGTGATAGTGGCTCCCAAGATCAGACCTGCCAACCCTGAGCCAACCAGCATTATCGAAGCGGGCCCATTCAAATAGCGCCAGTTGGGTAATACCGCCAGCTTTTGCAAAATTAAGGGAATTGTCAACGTAAAGACGGTCAGCGTCACCATCGGCACCGCCATCGTCCAGGGCACTTCAGGCGCGCGACGAGTTTTAGGCTTCGAGTTGCCCAAAAACACCAGACGAAAGACGCGAGTTAAATTTAAAGCGCTCAAAGCGTTGGTTGCCAAAACGACGATCACAAGCCAGGGCTGGTCATACCAAAAGTCATCCAGTCCGCGCTCTAAGGCCCAAAATCCGCCGAGGGGAAGTAGCCCAATCAAGCCCGCCGAACCCACGACAAACGCTGATGTAGTGGCTGGCATCTTTGACCACAAGCCGCCCAATTCAGTAATATCCTGACAGCTTGTTGTAGCAATGACCGATCCAGTACTCATAAACAGCAATGCTTTCGCGATCGCGTGAGCAAACAACAACAACAGCGCAAATCCTGACCAATTCATGCCCACCGCGACAAAAACCAATCCCAGGTAAGCGCTCGTGGAATGGGAAAGGGCCCGCTTCATGTCAATCTGAGCGATCGCGACGAGAGAAGCCCCGATCGCTGTCATCGCCCCTAACACCACCAGCGCGGTCGAAGCCACGGGCGACAAAATTAAAATTGGCTGAAGCTTGATTAACACATAAGCCCCGCAGCCAACGACAACAGAATTTCTCAGAATCGAAGCAGGGTTGGGCCCTTCCATCGCTTCATCTAGCCACAGGTGCAGGGGGAATTGAGCACATTTCCCGATCGGCCCCGCAATCAGCGCCACCCCCAATAGAGCCGAAACCGTGGGCGACAGTTCAGCCGTTTCTGCCCAATCGTATAAATCAGGAAAATTCATGCTGCCAGCAAACGTGGAAAGCGCCACAACGCCCATCAGTAGCAGAATATCACCGACGCGCTTCGTCAAAAAAGCATCTCGCGCCGCCGTGACTACCAGGGGTTGAGCATACCAAAATCCGACCAGCAGATAAGTCGAGAGGGTCAGCAACTCCAGCAGACAATACGTGAGCAGCAAAGAATCGCTAACAGCTAAGCCACTCATCGCCGCTTCAAAAAAGCCCATCAGCGCAAAAAATCGAGCCAGCGCCCAATCTTTCTCCATGTAACCCAGGGCAAACAGTTGCGCCAAAAGACTCAGGCCTGTGATCAGTTCCATCGCGCCCACACTGGTCGAAGAAATGTCTAGCGTGAAAGACAAATCCAGGTCAACCGCTTTGAACCAATGCAGAGTCAATTGTTGTGATTCTTGTCCCCAGGTGGCCGTAAACAGGGCTGTGCCGTGAAAAAATGCGATCAGCGTCGTCAAAAGGTTGAAATAAGCGGCGGGCCGTGGGCCAGTATTGCGAATCGCGCCTGTAGACCACGGTAACGTCAGGATCGCACCGAGCAATCCGTAACACGGAACCCACCAGCTTGTTTCGATGAGGAACTGTTGCATTGAGTCTGTCCTTCGCCTGAAAAAATCTGCTAAAAACACCCCCCAAGGAGTTCTTGGAGAGCCGAATGGTTATGAAGCTTTAGAAAAGATGTCTTTTAATTTGTCTAAACTTCAGCTTACCGCTTAAACCCACCAAAACACAATGCGATCGCGATGCGGCCGACCGAGAGGTCAAATCATGTAGAAACGTAACTCTATGTGTATAAGTGTGACTTATGTTCAATAAAGTTCTCTATAAAGTGGGTTGAAAAGAGTCTATGATGACTTCTGTAGAATCTTCCAACAAATTTAAGACTTCCTTCGGTACGTGGTGGGAACTTCAGACTTTGAATAAGTTTAGATTATCCCTAAGATTTGCAACAATCATTAAAGGTTATATTGTCAAGTGTGTCACCCACCCCATATTCTTAATAAAGAACACAGTGGAAGCCTTGATAAAACTTGAAATGATGGATGTCCCCGTCCACAAACTTTCTTGGATTTAGGTAATTAGTTTCACTTATCAGGAGTTTAGAAATGCCGATCGCTGTGGGAATGATTGAGACGCTGGGGTTTCCGGCTGTTGTAGAAGCCGCAGACGCAATGGTGAAGGCCGCCCGCGTCACGCTGGTAGGCTACGAAAAGATTGGTAGCGGTCGCGTCACGGTCATCATCCGGGGAGACGTTTCTGAGGTGCAAGCCTCGATCGCCGCTGGGATTGAGAACGTCAAGCGCGTAAACGGGGGACAAGTCCTGTCTACCCACATCATCGCTCGCCCCAATGAAAACCTGGAATATGTCTTGCCAATTCGATATACCGAAGCGGTTGAGCAATTCCGAAGTTAGAGGATGGACTGGGGACATCAGACCTGCGACATTAGACTCCAGAGCATTCAGATACATGAGTGAGCAAAAAGTCTAAAGCCTAAAGTCCGATGACCAGGCGACTCGCGATCAAGTTCGATGTTTAGAAACAGATTGGAAGGGAGAATTAACGATGGCTATTGCAGTTGGCATGATTGAGACCTTGGGTTTCCCCGCAGTGGTAGAAGCCGCAGACGCAATGGTGAAAGCCGCTCGCGTCACGCTGGTAGGCTACGAAAAGATCGGAAGCGGTCGCGTTACAGTAATTGTGCGCGGAGACGTGTCCGAAGTTCAAGCGTCCGTGGCTGCTGGGATTGAGAACGTCAAGCGTGTGAACGGGGGACAAGTCCTGTCTACCCACATCATTGCTCGTCCTCACGAAAACCTGGAATATGTGCTGCCGATTCGATACACCGAGGCAGTTGAGCCGTTCCGTGAGAGCGTGAGTGGCATTCGCCCGCTTAACCGTCCATAACGCCTGATGCACATTGCCAAAGTTCGCGGCACCGTTGTCAGTACCCAAAAAGAACCCAGTCTTAGAGGCGTAAAGTTTTTGCTCTTACAACTCTTAGACGAGGCAGGGCAGCCGCTCCAAGAATTTGAGGTGGCTGCTGACAACGTAGGAGCAGGGGTAGACGAATGGGTTTTGGTGAGCCGTGGGAGTGCTGCCCGTCAGGTTCCTGGAAGTGAACAGCGTCCTGTTGATGCTGCGGTGGTCGCCATCATTGACACCGTGAGTGTGGATGGGCGATCGCTCTACAACAAAGGAACCCAGTACTAGAAATCCTTTCAAACGTCGCTGCGTCTCGACCCGTCAGGGCAACTCAGAAACGGAGCGAAAAAGGTTTGAACTCATGCTTTTGATTTAACTTCAGACCCGCGCAGAATGCGATCGCAGTCAACTCCCCGCAAGCCTGCGATCGATCTGGCGCTTTCCAGTTAGGAGAAATTTTGTTATGGCAGTCCGTAGTTATGCGGCTCCGCCCACCCCCTGGTCACAGAGTCTCGCTGAACCTCAAATTCATCACACCGCTTACGTTCACTCGTTTTCCAACATCATCGGAGATGTGCGGGTGGGCGAAGATGTGATGATTGCGCCGGGTACGTCGATTCGGGCAGATGAAGGGCACCCGTTTCATATTGGTGACGACACAAATATCCAGGATGGAGTCGTCATGCACGGGCTGGAGCAGGGTCGAGTCGCGGGAGATGATGGCGAAGCCTATTCGATCTGGGTCGGTAGTCGGTCTTCGCTGACACACATGGCGCTGATTCACGGGCCGTGTTATGTAGGCGACGACTGTTTTATTGGGTTTCGCTCGACTGTGTTTAATGCACGAGTGGGCAACGGTTGCGTGGTGATGATGCACGCGCTGGTGCAGGATGTGGAGATTCCGCCTGGAAAGTATGTGCCTTCTGGCGCGGTGATTACCA
>NZ_JBJPHS010000217.1:0-3732 GCF_052939495.1 Phormidesmis sp. 146-12
TTATAATTGTCCTGTTGTCGTTAGTTTTTCGGTCTGCTAAAGTTGCCTATAACGTAAAGGGCTTGCTGCTGTGCTGGAATTCATGTACTTCCTGCCCGGAACCGCTGCCCAATTAATAATGCAAAGTTGAAGGTAACAACTAAAAGCCAAATTGAAATACGTCAAGCCCGAGCTGCTGCTGATAGTGGACTAAAAGCTGAAGATTTGTTCCTTCAGCCAGCATAGCAGCAAACCCCATGTTATAGGGCGTTTTCCTTGTCATACGGTTGTTTGTCAATTTCAAATTTCGACGTGTATGTTCCCCAGTCCATGAACTTGTAATAAATTGTCATTGCGTCAAAATGACTATTGGCATAAAACTCATGAATTAGTTTACTGCCAGGTTCAAGTAACTTTCTGCAATCATTGCCACGTTCGTCAGCTAAGCACAAAGTAGTCAAGCCTTCTTTTTCCTGCCAAACTTCATGTTTAACATTGTCTGAAGGTAACCAACCTAACTCAAACTCTTTAATGTAACGTCTAAATTCTTCGGTTCTATTTACTCCGTCTAAGTCCGTGCAGATTATTTTTATGTTTTCAAGGTCTGTTGTCTCGGGTAAACATGTTGCATTGAAGCATTGCCAAAAAGTGTCGGCAAGTGGTTCGACATAGTGCCATGTGGTCATAATGTCAATTTCATTATGATTTTCAATCGTCTCCATGACTACCATTGTTTCTTCAAATATGTCATGAAGTTTTTCGCTAAAGTTTCCGTGTCCCTTAAACTCCAATATATTTTTTAGAATTGCTGTCCGGATGAATCTTTCGAATTTTTCGATGTCAGGTTGTTGATTTGAGATTGCAAGACAAACCCAGTCTCGGTCTGGAAGTTCATTGGAAAAGTTATTGTAGTCTAACCAATAAATTTGTCTGTCTAAATGCTTTCCGATTCTTTGCATGTCGTCTCTTAAAATGCCCTATAACGGTTTACGTATTGGCAATGGTGGGGCATTTGAAAAACGTCTGCTCAACCTTTGCACAAATGCCCAATAGAATTTAAATGTTGAGTTTACAACTGTCAGCCCCACTATTGCCAATACGATGTTGTGCGTTCGTTTATTCAATTTCTTTTTGATTATAAGGGTCGTTGTGCCACCAATACTCTGCTTCATCCCAAAGTTCAATAATCTCTTTTGTTACATTCTTGTAAGTGTTTGAAAAAAGGGATTCTGTACCATAGTCAAACCAATAGTCAGTTTTGTGTTTTTCGCTTCCAATTCTTAATCGGTAACCCATATCATGAGCTGTTACTTTATTTTTTGGAATTTGTTTACCCCAAGAAGTTTTAACGCCATTTGTAGGACAATTTGCGATTTCAATAACAAACTTTGTATCATAAAGACTGTGCTGAAATGTTAGTAAGTTAATTCGGTCTGATTGCATTCTTCTAAAATGTGGCATTGAACCCTTAAATCCTTTCTCTCGTAGAAAAGGAATGATAATGTCCTTAAGTGCGTTGTCTATTTTTTGCCTTTTTTCCTTTCTATCCATAAATCAGTTTATTATTATTCAGCAAATTCATCTTCGCTTACTAAATTGTTGTAAAATTCATCAAAAGAATTGGCTACATGAATATCTTCATCACACTCACAATCAATCCATCTTATTGTTGGGTTATCACTTAATCTATAATCAAGCGTAATCCACCAATGTCCGTCTCCGGTAAGCAAAACTTGTTTCTCGGGTAAACCCCATTCAGTTGTCATATATGAGGATTGCATTATGTTATGTCCCGAATCTGAGTTTTCGTCTAAAACAATCCCAAATAGTTCGTTCAATGGTATATGATTGTCTGCCCAAGTCGTTTTCGTTTTCATTGGAAAAGCAAAACCTTTTGTATAGCCTCCGTTTTGAATTTTAAGCAAGGTTAGAAATTTCTCAGGTAGTTTTAACCCTAATTTTTGTTCCGCTTCAATTATCATTTTATCCGTCAAAGTCGGATTGTTATAGTAATTGGAATCCCAAAATTCTTTAATCTCAATTTTCATATAGGAGTCTCTTTAAAATGACGCACAACGAACAGGTATTTGCGAAGGCTGGGGAATAGACTTCCGTCCGCCCGGCTACCTGAAGCTAATTTATAATTAAAAGTTGATGATTTGCACATAGCTAAATAATTATTCGTCTGCCCGATATGAAACCAAATTGAAAAACAAAAGTTGAAACACGGCTTCCGTCCGCCCAGCTTTTGCAAATACCAATGTTGGTTGCAGTTGGTCAATTGAAATAGTCAAAAACGTCATGATTCCAAACCATGAAACTTGTTATTAATTTCATGAAATCGAATTTGTCAATGTCTTGGTCTACTTGAAAGACTTTTACCCTTTTACCAGTTTTTCTTACTTCTGCATTTCTTACATGAAAGTTGAGTCGTTCTTGATACTCATGTTCATTATATATTCGAATTGCTCCGTCACAATGTTTTATTAAGCCTGAACTTTTGTCAAAAATTGCATGAAAATAGCGACTGCCTCTATATGAAATTTCATTAAGATTAGGTAGTTCTTCGCAAGTAAAGTGAATTTCTTCACCTTCTGGTCTCCAAACATAATCTGTCCATTGTGTATCCTGTCTCTCACTCATCCATCTTCCGTGGTCATCTTCTCTTAAAGTTAGCAGCTTGTCCCAATCAAGTTTTGTTCCATAGACGGTCATTTTGTACATCATGGGAGAGTACTCGTCTATGTGCTTTTCAACAAATGGGTCAAGTCTAATTTTGAAATTTATTTTCTTTTTGAATATTAATTCTCCAATAGCTTCAGAAATCCAATAACTTGAATTGGATGCATCAGTGCAGGGAGATAGATGATAAACAAAGTCGCCGTATTTGAAGGCATTACCAAAAGAAGTAAAGTCAGAACTGTAAACGAGGCTATTTTCTAATATAGTCAACCCCTCAAGATTGGTCGAGGTGTACGGTGCAGATAAACTTGTGTCAGCTAATATTTCAAGTCTGTCTGCTGATAATTGATTGCGGATTTTGTCTACCAGATAAAACCTGCACCTTGCCAAATGTTTATTGTCAAATCTTTCTAAGAACCTGTCAATTTTATTCTCCTCGACATATTTGTGTAATTCTTCGACATCTATGTTAGCTATATCTTTTTGCAAATTTTCATACTGCGGATGTGTTGTGTCATCCATAATTTCTGGAAGCTCAAAAAAGGCGTCCATTAAAGATGTTTTAAAATAAGGTAGTGTGAAAAAAGTCTGTTTCAATTTTGTAGGGTTTCAATTGCAACCAACGCATGGATTTATGTTATTACACGCCCCCATTTTTTTGCCCCAAAAAAATGGAGGTATTGATTATCAAGGCGTTACAATTATACATTTTGTATTGTAGTTGCGCCAATACGATTTTTGCAGTTTGTATTGTTACTTAATCTGCTGTTTGGTCTCTTTTTACCCGTTTTTTGAGGTGTTTTCATGTTCTAAAATTTAAAAGTATTGATTTTCAATAAGTTGCAATTATAAATTTTGTATTGTTAGGTTAACCGATCATTTTCTGTAAAAATAAGCCTTCCTATGATTCCTCCAACAGGCTTTGGCAAATATTTTTATTGTGGGTAGTGGTATTGTTGCTATAGTAATAAGGTAGCAGTAGGCGTAATAAAACAAAATTTGCATTTGCTATACCACATATATATGTACCATAAAAAAACCACCCCGGCACAGGGTGGTTTTTTAGTTGGA
>NZ_JBJPHS010000218.1:0-3723 GCF_052939495.1 Phormidesmis sp. 146-12
TGACCTCGCTCAATTTGCCCAAATCTGGAGACATGACGGGTGAGCGCCAAGATGACTTATCTGATCCGATGCAGGAGTCTTTGTTAAACGATTTGATTGCTCAAGAAGAGGAGCACGATCGTCAGACTCAGCAAGGTCAAGTTCATGCCGTTCTGATCGCAAGTTTAGGCAAACTGGATACTCAAGCTCAGGATCTCCTGCGGCTCTATTATCAAACTGGTTTAACCCAACAGCAAATCGCCCAGCAGTCCGGCATTCCTCAATACACAATATCGCGCAAGCTATCAAAGGCACGAGAAACCTTATTACGCTCTCTCACCCAATGGAGCCAGGAAACGCTGCATATCTCGCCCACCTCCAACGTGATTAAGCATATCAGTACAGTTTTAGAAGAATGGCTACAAGAAACCATGAGGCACGAAAGATGATTAAAACGCTTTCCTAGCACTCATTTTCACCTTCCTCGGCATTGCTCAATCAGGGTACAGCAATCTCCCGTAGTCAGTCTAAACACTAGAAGAGGGCAAAATCATCCCTCCTCGCTCCTCACTCCTCACTCCTCACTCCTCACTCGTCACCTCCCCATGCAAACGCTCACCCAACTTCAGCTAGAAATCCTGCCAGACGTGCAGTCTGAATCTTGGCAAGTCGCTCAGTCCTGCACCACGGTTACCGCTCAATGGAACACTTATTTGAATCAAGTTAGTCTCAGTACATTCTTACCGTGGTTACGATCGCACTACGCCCCCCAAGCATCTCTACACCCAAGTTTGTGGAATTTTGTGAATGGGACGGCGATTACTTTAGGCGACCGTTTAAACAACAAGCGGCTGATTTTAATTCCTGATAAAACGATCGATACTAGCGAACTGCGAATTCCTCAAGAATGGATTGATTTGACGAATTGGGCGGGGGACTATTATCTAGCAGTGCAGGTCAATCCTGATGAGGGCTGGGTCAGGGTTTGGGGCTATACGACGCATGAACAGATTAAAGCGATCGCCACCTATGATGAGCGCGATCGGACTTATTGTTTGGATGCTCAAGATTTGATTCAAGATTTGACGGTGCTTTGGGTCGTGCGCCAGCTTAATCCGACTGAGGTGACTCAGGCAGCGATCGCGCCTTTGCCGACGATTCAACCTGCTCAGGCAGACAATTTACTCCAACGGCTCACCAATCCCGCTCTCCTTCAGGCTCGATTAGAGGTGCCGTTTGCTTTATGGGGCGCACTATTGGAACGAGCAGATTGGCGGCAGCGGCTTTCAGGATCCACATCCAGACGAGTTCAACTGGGTCAATGGTTGCAAAATGTGTTTGAGGAAGGCTGGCAGTCGTTAGAGAGCCTTTTGGGACGCGACGAATTTGCGGTTAATCTGCGGCAAGTGGAGTTGAGTGAGGCGGCCGTGAGGCGCGTTAAATTATTGAATCTTTCCGATCGCGCCCTCTTATTATTAGTCACTCTAGAACCCGAAGCCGACGGCAGAATTGGGGTGCGATCGCAGCTTCGATCTCGTGACGCTTCATTCAATCTTCCTGCAAATCTGCAACTGTCTTTGATCTCATCGATGGGTGAAATGATTCAATCGGTACAGTCTCGGCCCCAGGATGATGTGATTCAACTGCGACGGTTTCGGTCAGCTTTGGGGACTCAGTTTAGCTTGCAGGTGGCCATCGACGATACTGTAATCACAGAAGATTTTCAGCTATGAGTCATCTAGTTGTTTTGAATTTAGGAAACGGTGACTGGCAGACGGGTTTGTCTAATGTGATTGCTCAACTGTGGGAAGCGGATCAGTCTCAGCCAATGCAGTTTACGGGCAGTTTGCCGCCGATGCCAGAATTGGGCGACCTGTATGAACGCTGGCGATCGCTCTATGAGGCGTTGTATTCCAATTTGGGATGGCGACGATCGACGGAATTCAACGCAGAATTTGACATTGACGAAACCGATCTCACTCACATTTCGCATTCAGAATTTAGCAGTCTGAGTGATGAGTTACGACATGAGATCAATCGCTGGCTCAGTACCCATCAGTTTCAAAAAATTGAACGGCAGCTACGCACGCGATTGAATCAGTTTGATGAGATTCGAGTGATTGTCGTGGCAGATAATTCAGAATTGCTAAAATTACCCTGGTGCTTATGGGATTTTTTAGAAGACTATCCAAAAGTAGAAATCGCTTTAAGCTTACCTGAGTATACGAGAGCGATTAAAACAAATCATGCCAAAAGCAATACCAAAGTTAAGATTCTAGCAATCTTGGGCGATCGTAAAGGAATCGATCTCGATCGTGACCAACAACTCCTCAAACAGCTTCCTCGAACCGAACTCAAATTTTTAGTCGAACCACAAGCAAAAGACTTAACCCAACAGCTTTGGCAACCCGGATGGGATGTGCTGTTTTTTGCGGGACACAGTTCTAGTCAGGGCAAAGGACGCATTCAAATTAACCACACCGAAAGTCTGACGATCGACCAGCTTAAATACGGACTCCGCAAAGCGATCGCCAATGGGTTAAAGCTGGCAATTTTTAACTCCTGTGATGGGCTGGGACTGGCGCGAGATTTGGCCGATCTGCATTTGCCTCAAGTGATTGTCATGCGAGAATCGGTGCCCGATCGCGTCGCTCAAGAATTCCTCAAACACTTTCTCACCGCCTTTTCTAGCGGACAGTCGCTCTACACCGCCGTTCGAGAAGCCCGCGAAAAACTACAGCCGTTAGAAGTCGATTTCCCTTGCGCCACTTGGCTCCCCGTCATTTGTCAAAACCCTGCCGAAGTGCCCCCAACCTGGCAAGACTGGTGTGGCAAACCTGCGATCGCTTTTCCTCGACCGACTCGCCACGACTTGCAAAAAATTCTTCTCAGCAGTTTAGCGGTCACCAGCTTGATCACCGGAATTCGCTGGCTTGGCTGGCTCCAACCGACAGAATTAGCCGCCTTTGACACCTTGACACGATCGCGCCCCGCCGAAAATCCTGATCCCCGTTTGCTGGTCGTCACTATCACCGAAAAAGATATGCAGACTCAAGGCCCCGAACCTCGTCAAGGATCACTGTCTGAGCGTACCCTCAGCCGCCTCCTCGCCAAACTAGAAGACGCTGAACCGTTGGCGATCGGACTCGACATTTACCGAGATTTTCCGGCTAGTTCTCCAGACTTAAAGCAGCAGTTAAATCAACCCAACCTGATCGCCATCTGCAAGCGTCCCGCTCCGCCCGATGACCCCGCCGGGATTTTGCCCCCGCCCGAAGTGCCCGAAGAACAGACTGGCTTTAGTGATTTTGTCCAGGATTCGGATGGAGCGATTCGCCGTCACCTGCTGTTTATGTCGCCCAATCCGACTTCTCCTTGCACACCTGCCTATGCCTTCAATCTTCAGCTTGCGTTTCGCTACTTAAATGCGCGGGACATTGCGCCCAAATTTACTCCCGACGGCGACCTGCAATTAAAGAACGTCACCTTTCCGAGTTTTGAAGGGCGAGTCGGCGGCTACCAAACGATCGATACGCGCGGCAATCAAATTCTGCTCAACTACCGTCACCCTCAAGCAATCGCACAACAAGTCACACTGACGCAAATTCTCAATGGACAGGTCAATCCTCGTGCCATTCGCGATCGTATTGTGTTGATTGGCGTTGCGTCTCCCAACAGTGGCGATTACTGGTCAACTCCCTATGGCACTTCTCTATCGAGCAAACTTCCTGGCGTGTTGATTCA
>NZ_JBJPHS010000219.1:0-3703 GCF_052939495.1 Phormidesmis sp. 146-12
TCTCATGAAACCCTTTCCTGCTTAGTTTTTGCAAGCTTTTGTCCTGTACTTAGGGGCTGTCCATACCAATACAAAACCAATGTATAAAACCAATGTGCGAATGTGGTGCAAGCGGCAGCATCAGAGTATGCCAATCTCTAGACGCGAGTTCGAGTCTCGCCATTCGCTTTTGGAGTCCTGTAGCTCAATGGTGGAGCGTCTGTCTTACAAACAGAGGGTTGCGGGTTCAAATCCTGCCAGGACTACCAAACTGTGGGAGTGTCGCCTAATGGAAGGGCATCGATCTTCTAAATCGATCTGTGTAGGTTCGACTCCTACTACTCCTGCCAACCCCGAATAACCAATCACCAAACTTGGGTCTGTAGCTTAACTGGGAAAGCGTCTGCCTTGCAAGCAGGAAGATGTCGGTTCAAATCCGACCAGAATCCACTGTGACTGAACCCGAAGTGGTGGAGGGGCTGATCTGTGAAATCAGTGTTAGCGAGTTCGGCTCTCGTCAGTCACCCCAATTAGTTTTGGGAATCTGGAAGGTGCCGCTGAATGGACGGCGACTGGTCTTGAAAACCAGGGTAAGGTTACACTTAGGGGTTCGATTCCTCCACCTTCCTCTTGGACATTGGACAGTAGACGTTGGATGTTAGTGCGTTGAATGTTAGACGTTAGATTTCGGCTTAATGTCCAGAGTTCAACGGCTAGTGTCTAATATCCTTGACTAACTTACAGTCGATCGCTTCCCTTAACTTTAGTGACAAGCCCCAAACGCTGTAGCCCTCGGATGGTTAACCACACAAGATCAAGTTCCCACCATTGATAGCCATAGCGGGCCGAAGATTGACAGGCGTGATGATTGTTGTGCCAGCCTTCGCCAAAAGTGAGTAGAGCAACCCACCAGCAGTTTGTTGAGCGATCGCGGGTGTTGTGACTCCGATAGCCAAACTTGTGACAGACACTATTCACAAAACAAGTACTATGAAATCCGATAAACAATCGTACAAAAATCCCCCAGACGACAAAGGGCAGCCCGCCTAGTAGATAGAGCAAGACACCTAATGCTAGTTGCAGCGTAATGTAGTGCTGATGGCAAAACCGATAAACTGGGTCGTGGGCGATATCTTGAGTTAATCGAGGTAGTTCGGGTTGTAGGGGAACGGTGTGCATTAGCCAACTCACATGGCTCCACCACAGTCCTTTTGTAGAATCGTGTGGATCAAGGGGCTGATCAACATATAAATGATGAGCGCGATGGTAGCCAACCCATCCCAACACTGCGCCCTGACCTGCCAATGTGCCACAGACGATCAGGAAATATTCTAACCATTTAGGAACTTGAAAACTGCGGTGAGTTGCCAGGCGGTGAAAGCCCATCGAAATGCCCAACCCGATCGTAATCGTGTGCAACAATAGCGCAACTCCAACCGCATTCCAGCTAAAGGTGCCAGGGACGAATACGAGTAGGGTTAGCAGGTGTAATGCGATCGTGGGTAAAATCACTTCTAACCGGGGACGAGGCAAACTAGAAACGGAAATGGTCATGAGAAACCTTGGTAATCGTAAATTCTGGACAGGGTGAACAATCTGCTTGTAGCGTTCTCGGTGTGATCGCGAGCGTTTGCAGCAGGACTATGAGAGAAATAGCGGTTGTGAATGTGCAAAAATGATTGAGTTAAATAAGCTTTCTAGAACAGTCGAAAATCACGATTGAGAACACGATCTTTGGCATCGTATTCAGACAAGCACGCAGCACTAAAACTTTGCAGTAATGCAAGCGAGTACCGATGATGAATAACTTTGTGAATGATGTGATTGCGATCGCTCTGTCGTGATGGCAAATCCCTTCTCAGAAATGCTGGCAACCTTGGATTAAGCGCTTGACTCCCTCGATCGCGCCCCAGATTGACTTCTCAAAATACTCAAAAACAAGTCCTCTATACCTCGCAGATTTTAGGTTAACGATCGGCAAACATCCCCACTCAGAAGCGATCGTTGGCTTCATTACCGTTATGGGACACCGGAGTTGCACCTGATCCCGTTATCTTCTAGGGGCTATTCTCCAGTAGAGCCGACAAAACGCCCTCAGTATATCATCAGTTAAGAAAATGACAACTGGAGAGCCAACCCGTTTGATTCAGATCCTTGAGGATGGCTTTAAAGTTCTAGCGTGTGTTGTGCAGCGACTCTTTAAGCCTTTCCGTCACTCGATCGACCCAGGGACAGGGGTGGGACTTTCAATCGGTCAGGTCATCACAAAGAAATCGGATAGAGTCTTGTCCTGCAACTCTAACCGTCGATCGACCCCCTGAATTTTTGATTGAAATCCCAACTCGTTAAAAAGCGATCGCGCCTGTCAAACGATTAGTTCAGACGGATTGCTTACTCATTCTCTGGATTGACTTGAGGCAGACCCATGCTGTAGTTCAACACGCGGCTGTTGAGATTGTAGGCAACCTCGCCCTTGTTGAGCAGCGATCGTACAAAATGCTCTAGATCTGACCCGATGCGTCGCAGATTATACTCTGACAGAGGCGTGCTGCCGCAGGCTTCGACCAGTTCGTCAAACTTGCGGTAAACCTTTTGCAGCGCATCATCATTCCAGGTCAACTCATTATCGGGGTCAACATCCAGCGTCAAAACCTTTTCACTGGGCACCAACTCATTATTCTGGATTTCGGCAGTAAAAATATGAATGTGGCGGGTTGTGGACTTTAGAAGTGTCATAAGGTAAATCCGGCTGAACGCAATAAACAAACACCACTGTTATTGTAAATGGAGTTTAAGCCAAAGATTCTAGACACTTTGATCACAAAGCATTGAAGTTCTGAATGCTACAAATTGAGAAGATTAGCGTCTAATGTTGAATATCTTTTCAATTTCAGCCCCCACTCCCCATGTCAAAAGTCCTGAAAATCCTCTTTGTCCGCCACGCCCAATCTGTCGGTAATCAGCAAAAACGAATGCAGGGACACGGAGATTTTGAGTTGTCCAACATTGGTCGCACCCAATCTGAGAAGCTTGCCCAATATCTGCTGGCTGAGTCGTGGCGACCGTCTCACGTTTATAGTAGTCCGCTCAAACGCGCGGCCCAGACGACTGAAATTTTGTTGTCCTATTTTCAAACGGCTCCCTTGCCCGCGACCGTCAGCGACATGATCGATTCGGGGGTCGATTCTCCTTCGGATGAGCCAGAAAGCGGAGGAAAAGCGATCGCCCTCGAATACGCCGAAGAACTCAAAGAATTTCAAAACGGCATCTTTAAAGGTCTCACCTGGTCAGAAGCTCGCCACCAATATCCCGACCTCTGCCGCACGCTTGAGTCCTCGCCCGACTGGATTCAAATTCCCAAAGCCGAATCGCTTCAAGATGCCCGGACTCGTTCTCACGCCTTTATTACTCGCCTGCTCGATCGCCACGTTGACGGAGATCAGGTCTGGGTCGTCAGCCACAGTTGGATTTTGCAGCATTTGATTGCCGAGTTGATGGGCTGCGATCGTTCCTGGCGACTGAGGGCGAGAAATACTGCCGTGTTTGAATTTTGGATCGACCGATCGCGCTGGCACCAGACTAACCAAAACCGCTTAAATACTGACCTCTGGCAAATTCGCCGCTTTAACGACTGTCGCCATCTCAATTGGGCAGGGAGTGGAGAGTAGGAGGGAGGAGGGAGGAGGTTGGGGCATAGAATTCGCGCCTAAAAGATGCGAATCTG
>NZ_JBJPHS010000220.1:0-3617 GCF_052939495.1 Phormidesmis sp. 146-12
CCCCAAAATTGGGGGGTTGGGGGGCAGAAGTGCTGAATAACGAAGCGAGAAAACTACATCGAATTCACGTTAGTTTAATGGCAGTTAGAGAAAGCGATCGGCTTCTAGAGTTCAAACAGCATTTTTAACCGTTTACGAATCCAGACGATCGGGTTCTGTTCGATATCGACTTCATCGAGGAGATCTAAATCTTTGAGAAGCTGTTGTCTCTGGGTCAATTCTTGTTGGCGCTCGGCTAACTTTTGAGCAATTAAGTCAGCAAGCCCGCGATGATTGGCTAATAGTTTTTGCATTCCGACTTGACTGACTACAAAAAGTACCGTGTCTTCTAAAGCGCGGACGGTTGCAGTGCGACGAATGCCCAACAGTAAAGACAATTCACCAAAAAAGTCACCGACATGCAGCGTTGTTAAATGCTTGTTGGCTCGTTCAGAAAACACCTCGATCGACCCTGAGAGAATGATATAAAACGAATCTCCTGGCTCATTTTCTCGGACAATTATTGAGTTTGCATCAAAGGTCTGACGATAGCCTTGTTGGATAAGCTGTAGCAAATTGAGGTCAGTAAAGGTCTCAAAATAGCTCACTTGTCTGAGCAGTTGGCGCAGCGTTGACGGTTGCGAATAATAAGGAAGCGGCTCATTTAGGGTTGTCGCCATTTCACTAAAGTCTGTCTCATCAAAGTTTGGTGTAGCAGATGAGCGAATCGGGCGAAGCGACAAAACCTGACTGTTACTAAAGGCTCGAATTCCCTGTTGGCGAAACTCATATTCGATCGCAAATCTCAACCCACTGGCGATTGGGTCTTTAAATTTTGGTTGATTAATCCACACTAATAACTCCAAGGAGACTGTGCCATCTCCAAAGTCTTGTAGCCAGACTTCTGGCGCAGGATTACTCAAGACTCTCGATTCCATATAAGCTGTTTTGAGCAGCAGTTCTGTCACCAGCAGCAAATCCGTTTCTTCAGCTACGCCAACTAGAATGCGAAGCCGACATTTGGGATCTTGATGACTCCAATTAACGATTTTGTTGACGATGAAATTAAGATTAGGAACGATCACAGAAACGCCGTCATTCGTCTGGATCATGGTGGAGCGAATCGAAATTTTTTGCACCGTTCCGGTTAGTCCATCGACCTCTACAAAGTCTCCGACCTTAATCGGTTGCTCAAATAAAAGAGTCAGCCCGCTGATGAAATTTTTTGCTAATTCTTGCAGCCCAAAGCCTAAGCCGATGCCCAATCCACCCGCCAAAAATGTCAGCGAGTTGAGGTTAACGCCTGCCGTTTGTAAGATAATCACAAATCCGATCGCAGCGGCACTGTAGCTAATAATAGCCGCGATCGCTTCTCGACTGCCTTCATCGAGTCCCATCTTAAAAAGAATCCGCTTTCTCAACCAGTTTCGCAGCAAACGCGCCAAAATTGAGGTGACGATCGCTGACCCAATCAGAGTAGCGATTAAGCCCAGCGATACAATACTCTCTCCACCTCGCATGGGCGCTCCTTGAGACAAATCAAATAAATCAGCAAAAGAGACGAATTGCACAATTCTACTCAGCAGATTGGGGGACAAATGAGATGGACAACAGTAGACTGAACTCAACTGTAATGCGCTGAGACTCGGTTGGCAAATCACGGGTTTAATCAGTACAAGTGAATTAATGCCAATTCAACGCCTGTAAAAAGAGTCTGGATATGAGCAGATGAATCTTGTTTAATAGACAGGGTGATACCAGAAAAAATATGCTGTAATGCTAGAGCTAACGCCGATAATAAAGTAACGAATCAGTAAAGGATCAATTTGACGCGCAAAATAAGCACTACTGTAACCACCAAGCAATGCCCCGATCGCCATCACACCCATCGATTTCCAGACAATCGTGCCTGCAAAACTGAAGTTGATGATTGCCGCTGCATTGATGCAGGTTGCCAGCCAGTTTTTCCAGCCGTTCATAGTGTGAATTGTGTCGAGTCCCATCAGTTCTAAAACGGACAGCATGAGAATGCCGCCACCGCCCCCATAGAACCCACCATAGACCGCGATCGCAAACTGAAGCAAGACAATCACACCCAATGGAATCTGAATTCTGACAGAATGATTTCTTTGTTTTTCTAGCCTCTGTTTTTCTAGCCATTTTGTGAGAGGATGAGCGATCGCAAACAACACCGTCGCAGTCAGCATCAGGTAGGGAATTAGAAATTCAAAAGCAGCTTGAGGAGTATGCAGCAGCAAATAGGAACCCCAAACGCCACCTACAATGCTAACCACGCTGAGAAGCAAAAATTGTGTTTTTTGGAATGGCAATTCTCGACGGTAGGCAACGCTACTGGCAACGGTTCCAAACCACAAAGCGGCCGCATTAGTTGCGTTCGCAGCGATCGGAAGAATCCCTGTCGTGATCAACGCTGGAAACCCGATCAAACCACCGCCTCCTGCAAGTCCATTCATCACGCCTGCGAATACACCAGCACTCACTAAAAACAACGCTGACGGTAATGATAATGGGTCAGTCATCTACTTATTTTTGGTGTAGGGTTTCAATGAAGGCTTTTCGCTTCGCTGGGCGTTGCTGATTGGAGGGATGACTCTGTGGGAAGTGTCCATCTTTTCGCCCCCTAAATCCCCCAAAATTGGGGGACTTTGAACCTTGGGGTTCCCGCCGTTTCGGGGCAATTCATCCCCTGATTCAGCAACGCCTCGCTTCGCTGTTAGCATCTTCTGCTCCCCAACCCTTCATTCTGGGGGACTTTAAGACAGATTAGGTGCCCAGTTAAGGAGACAACGATTTCCGGTTTGCTCAATGACAGTTGCGCCCAGACGTTTACAGAATTGCAGTCCGCGATCGTTCCTCGCATCCGCATTCCAGGCAAGATGAGTGCAATGGTTTTCTTGAGCAATCTGTACAAGATGATTCATTAAGGCGGCTCCTGCACCTTGACTTCTCATCGCTTCATCTACATACAAATCGTCTAGCCAAATACTCGGCTGTCCTGCAAACGACGAGTAGCGAAATCCATATAAAGCAAACCCGATCGCAACCCCCGAAACCTCTGCAAACAACACATAGGAAAAAGGGCAACAACCAAACAGCGTCTTATATATTTTTTCTTCAGACGATCGCAGATGACCAGAAAAAGCACCAATGTTGCGATCGAACTCAACCTTCTTTTTTAGAAACGCAAAAATCAATGACACATCGCTGGAAGTTGCTATTCTCACGTTCATAAAGTCCCCCGTTTGACTGCAATGATGCGAAGCCTGCGATAGTCCGCTGTCCAGTGGTCTGTCTTGTAAAGGATGGGACGCAATTCCTGCTCGACTGACTGAATCACCTGCAAACGCGCCTCATCTGAGAGCTTCTCTAAAAATCGACTGGCAAACATTTGTAGCCAATTTGCTAACCCATCTTCGCCCGTTAAGGGAGTGGGACGATCGAACAACACTGCATACGTCACATCAAATCCGTGTTGCTCTAATCGAGTCGTGTACTCGGCAATGCTCGGAAAGTACCAGTGATCAGAAGGCGTTGAGGCGTTGCTGAACGATGGTATGAATTCGCCCCCCAACCCCCCATTCTGGGGGACTCCCGGACTTTCAAAGTCCCTCACTTGT
>NZ_JBJPHS010000221.1:0-3419 GCF_052939495.1 Phormidesmis sp. 146-12
TCTCATGAAACCCTTTCCTGCTTAGTTTTTGCAAGCTTTTGTCCTGTACTTAGCTCACTACCATATTGCTCGGACAATTGGTATTTCGTATGAAGAGTGCGTTCGATTGATTGGAAGCTTGAAATCTGTGATTGAGTACAAGCATGGGGGACAAATCACGATTTTGGATTCAGAGGAGTTAGAGGCGATTTCAGCAGGGCTAACAGAAGATTAATTGGCTTCAGGATTCTCGCCAATAGTTGTTGGCTGCTGCAATTGTTGCGAACTCGATCGCGACAACATGACCCGCCGCAATCAGCATCATGGGATCGTCTCCATAAGCAGTCCGCATTTGCTTGCGTTTCTCTTCATCAGGCTGAGTCAGCTTAACAATCAAGCGTGCCATCATAACCGCTAACTTTCGCCCTTCTTCAGGAGTGGCTGTCATGAGTGAATTGTTTGGAATCAAGGTTAATTCAGGTGCAGATAGATTGGAAGTTAAGGTTGCGTTCGTCATGATCAATCTCCTTGTTATGAATGTTTTGTTTCAGTTGCAAAAGCGGGCAGGTTTTCTGGTCTGACATCTGTAAGTGCGATTCCTTCTGAATTTTGCTCGGCGTTAATCGCAGTATGCGGACTCTTAAATGTTCGTTGTGCTTCAAGTTGCTGACAAAAAATCATTGTTTTGACGTGCTCATGTTCATCATCTCGAATGTTGATAAACACATCATAGAGATTATCTACTTTAGGACGGCGAAACTCAGTTTGGGTAATTTGCATTTCCTCAAACATATAGAGGTCGCCATCTCGGTAGTAGTTAACGGCAACTTGAGGCGCGGGTGTTGCTTTTAGGTCTTCTTCATTGACCTCTAGATAGTGGTTATACGTTTCGTAAGCATGTTGCTCGATCAATTCCATCATGTAGTAGGCAGACTTGGGCAATAGCATATAAAGTGGGACAACAATCCAGTAATAAACCATTGCTAAGTGCTGTGCTAGAAATCGATCGATCCAGTAGCGATCGCCTTCTAGCGATTCCATAATCAAAAGATGATGCAATTCGTTCCAGGTTTCAGAAAAGTGAACTTTCAGCCAATCTGCTTTTCGCCAGAAACCTAGCGTTTCATAGAGATGCAGGACAGATAGATAGGCAAAATAAGGAACACGGGCAATGGTTTCTAGAACGTAGAACCGTTGATAGGGACGGCTTCGATACAAAACATCCGTCACAAATACGAGAATACTGACCACAAATCGAATTAGAGCTTTCACGATTCAAACCTCCGTCATTGTTCTCGAACTGCACAAATCGCGACATATCCTAGATCGTGGTAATGCTGATCAAACACCTGACGCATTCTCACAATGCGATCGCGAATTTTTTTCTGTGTCAACACATTCCAGATTAGCTTTGCTGTTCTGACAAATCCCTCATCTTGAAGAACTTGAACAGGTTTTAGCAATCGCATTTTTCCAACTTTGGCATGAACGATCGCAAGCCCAACTTGGTTAATCGCATCTGTCCACCCTGATTTTGCGAGTGGTGTTGCATTGGCGCGAATTGCTTGTGCTAAATCACGATGAGCTTGTTCAACATTGCGATGGGCAAGGAGTTCATGGCTCAGAAACTTACCACCTGGTTTGAGACGATCGGCGACTCCCTGCAAGATTTTAGCTTTCCCCGCAGGCGATTGCATGGTTAGGATCGCTTCTGCCAAGACGTAATCAAACTGTTCAGTAATCGCGTTGAGTCGAAAGATATCGCCTTGAATGATTTGAATTTGAGCAGTCAATCCAGCGAGTTGAACCTGTCGTCGTGCGATCGCGACTCGAACAGCATCTTTCTCAATTCCAATCACGTTCACATGGTGCTGTTTTGCTAACGCGATTGCGCTTGTCCCTAAACCAGAAGCTAGTTCTAGTACTGTTTCACCGGGTTGAAAATTTGCCCATTCAAAAAGTTGCTCAGTTGCCGATCGTCCTCCTGGGCGTAGCACTGTTTTGCCAGCCGCTGCTAGTACTTCGTGTCCTGGAGCCGTTTCAAGATTGATTGCGGTTAAAAACATGATTGTGTCCTCGAAAATAAGCGATAACTACACTGTGGCGGAGTGGTGCGGATTTGTCTTTGAGCTAGCTCATAATGCGCTCCCAAATCAATTCAAAAGCGGTCTGAGAGCCATTTCTTGGCGTTCTGAGCGTGATTTGATTTCCAGCGATCGTGAAGGTGCGAATTAAAGCTGTCCCGATTCGGTTCGGAATCGATGCAATCTCAAGGTGATGGGTGACTGTGTTGCCATCCGTGGTGTAAGTCCCGGCATAAGCATTGAAGGTTGTGAATGCTTGAGCAAGTTCCTCGATTGGAATAGAACACATCTCATCACTGAGCGGAGATTGCACGGGTTTACTGAAGGGTAAGCGATCCGGGACGGATCAGCTTCGCTGCACGCTTCTAGAAAATATCACCATCACTCGCCCTTCTGCTGTATAGGTGATGTAGCCTGTGGGTTTCGAGCCATAGATTTCAGTATCGATCGTACCGTCAGAATGAATTGCACTTGCAGAAACTAACTTCCAAACACCAATGAGCGGATTATGCTGAGAGGACATGACTTTGAATCGTGAATTCGTGATCTTCCGTCAGCATAATCGGATTCAGAATAAAATCAAACTCGCTTGTATAGAATGCTTGGTCGCCAGGTTGCTCGTGCTGTTGAGGTTGAATGATGGCAGTTCGGACAGCAAACGTTGTATCAGAATCTAGATGAGGATCGCCCGCAATGTAGATTTGAGTGGTGAGCGGACTGTAGTTGGGTGCGCTTAACTTAAAGTGAATGTGCGCTGCTCGCCAAGTGTGCCGCCCCAAAAGCTCCAATACTTCGCCACAAGGACCACTCGACGGAACATGATATCCAATTGGAATTACAGTTTCAAACTGATACTTACCTTCCGAATTGGTCTTGAATTGTCCTCGAAAGTTCCATTGAGGCTGAGATGGGTCTTGAATGTCGTAGAGTCCTTTTGAGTTGGGTTGCCACACATCTACTAACGCATTCGAGATTGCTCTACCGTTCGGATTCAGAACTCTGCCAGATAAGCACAGGATTTTACCTTCTGGATCGATGCCAATTTGATCTCCGAAATCACGCTCTGGAGCATTCGGAACATATAATGGCCCTTCCAAATTCGCTTCAGTTCCAACATCACTACTATGCAGCAGTTCTACCAGTTCTGAAATGCCTAGCAAGTCGGTCAGCATGTGAATCTCGCCTGTAGGGATCTCTTGAGTGTGATGACTTGCCTGATTGAGAAAATCGCGCCCATGCTGCAATTCTACTTCAGTCAAATTTGTTTCTCGCACAAAATCGTGCAGGTGTTGAACCAAACTTGCCTGCTTGACTGACAAAACTCAGGAAAGCGAGAAAGGAAGCTAGGAGGGAAGT
>NZ_JBJPHS010000222.1:0-3382 GCF_052939495.1 Phormidesmis sp. 146-12
GTTGCGGAAAGGTCGATTTGATGAAATTTTCTTTGTCGGTCTGCCTGCTCAAGAAGAAAGACGGGCGATTTTTGCCGTTCATCTTTCTCGCCTGCGTCCCCACAATCTCAAGCACTACGATCTCGATCGCCTCGCCTACGAAACGCCGGACTTCTCGGGTGCCGAAATCGAGCAAACTTTGACCGAAGCGATGCACCTGGGGTTTAGCCAAAATCGCGACTTTACTACCGACGACGTTCTCGAAGCGGCCAGTCAAATCGTTCCGCTGGCCCGAACTGCCAAAGAGCAGATTGAATTTCTCCAAGAGTGGGCGGCCGCTGGCAAGGCCCGCATGGCCTCAAAGCACAGCAGCCTGAGCAACCGCATCCAGCGCCAGTTGCAGCAGCCAGAATGAGTATAGAAACGTTATTTCAGTTCTTTGATCGCTGGGACTCCCATCCAAAGGATTTCCCTTTTGTTGATCGACTCCCGTTTGATCGACCCCAACGGACGAGCCACAGCGGGACGAAGCTTTTGATATAGCTCAGGATGTTTTGCCTCAAGTTGAGCCTCACTGAGATTGGCATCTAGCACTTCACCGCGATCGGTCTTAACTGAATAGAGAAGACCTTTCTGAACCGATGTAATCACCACAATACGATCGCGTAACACTAGACGGCTAATCGTCGGTAACGGCTCAGATCGCAAAGCAGTCGCAGAAAGCAAAACACTTGTGGCAACAAATCCAGCAACCGTTTGATAACGCATTATGACTTCTCCAAAATCTGACATCACCCTAGCGAACTCGATCGCCAATTTCAAGGTGAGAAAAATCTTCAGGGTGGCGTGCCGATCGCAAAATCAATGTTAATATCTTGCTTGCTTCACCGTTTGATGAGGGTGACTTGATGAGTTGGTCAGGTTTAGTCAAAGTTTCTGTGGGATTGCTTTTGGCGATCGCGCTGCTGGCTGGGGGCAGTCTGATGGCGGCTCAATACTTCATTACCAAATTGAGTGCGCCCCCTCCTAAGCCGATCTATCCAAACGACAAGCCTTTAGCCTCGAAACCAGTCGCTAAATCAAAAGCTGTCGAGAAACCGGAAGTCCAGGATGATATACCCTCTGCCAAACCACTCCCCGCAGGAGCCTTTGCGGGACGGGTGAGCCAGCCGATCGGTCTGATTTTGAGAGATACGCCAGGTCGCGATTCTTCACAGATTGGTGGCATCGACTTCAACGATAAAGTGTTTGTATTAGAAACCAGCACAGATGGAGATTGGCAAAAAGTCCGGTTGCAAACGGGCGATCGAGAAGGCTGGGTTAAGGCTGGAAACATTGAGAAATCTGCTCAATAACATTGAATCTTTAGAAAAGGGACTACATTGGTTTTGAAAAGATGAAATTTCTTTCTTAAGGTAGATCTGTTAATGTCTGCCGAGATATAGGCACTCTAGGGATGATCCAGCTAAGATGTTGTCAAAGGAAAAGCACAAGCCTGTCCTCTTAGCCTCATCATTTACGCCTATCAAAAGAATATGGAAACCCTTGGTTATCTGCACCTTGCCTGCGAGAACGAATTGCCCAAAGACTTTCGCTCTCCCGTTCGGCCTTTGAGAATTTTGGATAGTCTAAATTGGCAAAAGCTTCCAAGTGGGGTCTGGGTAAAGCTTTTGAGCATTGCAGTTAGCCTGACGATTTTGAGTCTCGCAAGTGCGGCAATGGCTCTACTGCAAGAGGGCGATCGAGGTTCCGAAGTCGGCAATTTGCAAAACCAATTGACAAACAAGGGCTGTTATTTAGGCTTGGTAGATGAGGTTTTTGGCCCTCAGACCAGAGAAGCGGTCATCACCTGCCAGCGCAGATTAGGCCTAGTGCCAGATGGGATTGTCGGCCCTGCCACCCTTTCCGCTTTAGCCAGCAGCCCAGTGATTGGCGGCTCCATTCAAACCCTCAACCCGACGAATAACCTGAGCGGCATTCTCAGACTCGGCAGCAGAGGATCGGCTGTTTCTGATTTGCAGAATCGCTTGAGCGCAGCAGGCTATTACACAGGGACGATCGATGGTGTTTTTGGTCCCCAGACCGAATCCGCAGTAATCCGACTCCAGCGCGACTGGGGATTGACCGCAGATGGAGTAGTCGGATCTCAAGTCTATCAAGCATTGAACAACAGTGCCCCAATCGAACCGACGACTCCCCGTTCACCCATTGCCAACAGTCGCGAATTGACGATCGGCAGTAGCGGTTCAGATGTAGAAAATCTGCAACGCCGACTGAGCGCACGGGGCTACTTTGAGGCTTCTCCAACGGGATACTATGGCTCAATCACTAGAGATGCTGTTCTGCGGTTTCAAGCGGCTCAACGACTCCCACAAACGGGCATTGCAGATGCTAGAACGCTGAATCAGTTGGGGATTGGGACGATCGGCTCTATCGATCGAGTCAATCGCTATCATGTTGTGATTCCAAAGCAGGGCGCGGTTACACTCTCGCAGGTCAGACAATTTTTCCCCGCAGCCGTCGAAAGAACATCGAAGCTGGGTGACTATGTGGAAGCGGGCCGCTACCCCAATGTTGAACGAGCCGATCGCCAATCCAATTCGCTCCGAGCGCGAGGCTTAGATGCCAGAGTTGCCTATCGTTAGCCGACAGATTAGACGGGAAGCAGCGATCGCTGACAGGTCGGGCAAACTGCATGAATTGTCAGTTGACAGTCCAGCAGATGATAGCCCTCCTTCTGAGCGGCTTTGGTGCCGATTTTGAGGATAGGGTCACTTTTAAACTCGATCGTTTTACTGCACCGAACGCAGATCAAATGATGATGATGGTGAGGATATGGTTGGTTTAGTTCATAGTGTTTGTGACCTTCGGCTAATTCTAGCTCGCGCAAAATCCCCATCCGCGCCATAAGCTTGAGCGTGCGGTAAATGGTAGAAAGACTGATGCCTTCTCCGTCAGCTTTGAGAACCTCGTAGAGATCTTCGGCGCTAAGGTGGTTTCCTTCTTCAAGATTTTGAAAAACCTGTAGGATGGTTTCGCGCTGTGGAGTCAGTCGCCACCCCTTTTCATTGAGTTCAGCTTTGAGTGATGCAGATGTATAAACAGGAGCGTTCATATTCTCAACAGAGCCTCCTTTCTTGAGAATATAGCATACAGAATCACAGGTTGATTATCAAGAAAATCTTATTATTGATAATAATCGTCAACTGCTGAAGCGCTTCTAACGCTGTAAAGACGGGAGATCTAGCTTGAAAGAGCTTACGATCGCTTCTCAAAACTCAGGTACTTGATAATTAGGTGCAATCCGAATTGCTGAAGCGACTCATCACGCAAACCTAGCGATTAAATTTCGGCGTTGCATAATGGAGGGATGAATGAGGGTGTTGTACTATGCAGTGTCGAT
>NZ_JBJPHS010000223.1:0-3210 GCF_052939495.1 Phormidesmis sp. 146-12
ATCTCACCGCTTTGCGATTCTTAGGATCGTGAATTAAACAACCTGTAATTCTCGCGGTTTCGCTTCGTTTGATTCGGCTTCTGCCCCCTCAATCCCCCAAATTTGGGGAACTTTGAACCGCGAAACTGCCTTAAATTCTAGAATGTCTGCTTTCTCAAAGTCCTCCAGAATGGGGGATTGAGGGGGCGAAGTCGCTTGGCAATAAACGATCTTATTTAGTTCGCGATCCTTAGTGACTTTAGGTGATTTTAGAATGAGACAGTTTCATAATGTTCCACAATCGGGAACGGATCGTAGAAGTGATGCAGGAGAGAACGCCATTCTTGATACTCTGGCGACTGCCGAAACTGAACCGTGTGAGCTTCTAACGTTTGCCAGCGTACCAGCAAGATGTATCGGTTTTCAGTTTCTAGACAGCGTTGCAGGTCATGAGAAATGTAGCCTGGGATGGAAGCAATCAGGGCTGAAGCCATTTTGAAAGCAGCTTCAAACTCATCACTCAAACCAGGCTTAACCTCCAGAATTGCAACTTCTAATATCACAGGCTCAACGCTAAGGAACGATCGCTCAAGCAGATCCGCCAATCGCTCGCTAACCGCCAAAGGCTTCAAACGGCACAAAACACTCCTGGGGCAACAAAGCAGGCTTGCCGTTAAAAATCAGTTTTCCTCGTAGCGTCAGTCGATTGATCGCAACACCGAGCGGTGGCTCTGTCAATTCTGGATGCACATCATAGTAAGTTTCATAGATCAGCCGCGCCGATCGCACCACCCCTGGATCGATCCACTCAACAAAACTTTCATCGTCCACTCCAACACCTACACTTTGTATCGCGTTAACCACCTGCAAACCCCTCGTTTACGTTCCGCTTGTATCCTATTGCAAAAATGGGAACCCGTACGAAAATTTTGCAGCACGTTGCTGGCGAGGCATCGTAAGAGGGAAGCTTGAGCCTGTCCATTCCTTATCTCTCCTCGCAAAGCGGATTACCCCAAAAGGGAGAACAGATCGATGCTCTGTTGAAATCGCAAGAACGTAATCTCGCTACATATCATTGATTTGATTAGGATTGCGGATTTTTGGTGCGTTCTTCGATGTCTTCAAGGGTGCGGAGAACTAGACGCTTTGCCTGAAGTTGCCAGCCGAGTTGTTGGACTTTGAGCGCGATCGCTCCCCCAACGATCGTCGCCACAAAATCGATCGGTTGAGAAGCCGAAATGCCAAACAGCAACCCTAATCCAGCGATTCCCCAGAAAGGTAAAGCCACCGTTTGACGTTGAGTTTCGATCACTTTGCTGATCGGGTCAGTGGGCATTGCAGCCAACAGCGCTTCTTTAACTTGCTCCTGCTCTTTGCGAGGGACTGATAGCCCAATCTTTTGCCGCAATTTCTCGATCTTTCGGGCATCGGTGCTGTACTGCGTCAACTCATCTTCGGCCATCAAAACCAGGCGCTCAAACTGTCCCATTCTCTAACCTTGCTACTTGCTCTATTTTGCAAACTCGTTGGCTTTTTGCGCCAATTCCACATCTTTGAGGGTGATGCCGCCTGAGTCGTGGGTCGTCAGATCGATCGTCACCTGGTTGTACACATTAAACCATTCGGGGTGATGATTCATCGATTCGGCAACCAGCGCCACACTCGACATAAACCCAAACGCTTCGATAAACGATTTGAACCGATATTGACGATGCAGCTTACCGTTTTCAACGCTCCAACCTTCTAGCTGAGTCAGTCGTGTTTCCAGCTCTTGAGCAGATAGGGTAGGGACACTCATAATAAATATAGAAAAATACCTTCAATTCTCAGAATATAAGGAGAGGCGCGATCCTTTGCGGGTAACTAAGAGATCGTCACCAAACTTTTTACCCAGCGCAGACCCAAAAACTTCAGCAAGCTACCTCAATTCGTTCGCCTGGCTTGGGTTCTAGAACGCTAGTTGCAAGATGATTTTCAGCTAATTTGATGCGAAAGTCGTCTGTGTTGCCCATTACTTTGAGCAGCGACAAAAGCAACCCTTCAAAGACAATTTCTCCCCCTGCGGCCGTCGGCAACATCACCCGCGGTTTGACCATCTGAGCCAGTTCTAGGGCGCTTTCCTTACCTTTGATCAGCGAACCGACGATCGGCAGCGCCAAATCAATCAAGGGAGTAATCACGACATCGATCGTGCCAAACTCTTTGAGCGTCGGCGGATGAAACCCGTGTGGCTCGTAGTAGAGCGTCTTGCCATCAGCTTTCATCAGGTAACCATTTTCTTGCACCAATGGGCCGAGAGGAGATCCCAAAGTAGCTGCGATCGTCAGCCCATCCATCACAAATTGCTCACCCGGTTTCAGTGTCGTCACCTGCGTAAAACCCAACTGCTGAACCACTTTTGCCGCACTAGGCGAGCCAACCACCGGAATCGATTTGTCCAGTTGCCTCAGCGTCTCAGGATGGGCGTGATCTTCTATCCCTTGAGACAGCAAAATCAGATCGAGATGGTCAGGAATAGGGCGATCGTGCGATCGTGATCCCTTAAACAGCCAGTCCAGATTGCCAAATGTCAAATTTCCCACAAGCCAGGGATCGAGCAAAATGCGCTTGCTTGCAAGTTCGATTAGCCAGGAATTGTTGTCTAACCAGGTCAGATACATGGCTTGTATAGATTTGTTAAGTCTCTATCATTTTATCGGGTTAGTGACAAAAACTTCAGCAGAGTGAGAATTCCTCCAGGCTTTTTCTTCCTACAAACCTGCCTCGACTTTTAGAGTCTCACCCATTGTGGTCACGCGATCGCCCGCCATCAATTTGCGTCCTCGTCGCGTCTCAACCTTGCCGTTTACTTTGACTTCGCCTGCCTGAATCAGCAGCTTTGCCTGCCCGCCTGTATCGACCAACCCTTTTAACTTGAGAAACTGATCGAGCTTAATCGTATCTTCGCTTGTCATCATGATGTAGGAGCTAAAAGCTAATCGCTCACTAAGGACTAGTTACCTGATCTAGCCTAGCGCAACGCCAGAAGACAACGCCCTCAATATAGCGTCCGCCTTGAACGGATTTGATTTGCTTTTTACGATAATTAAAGAATTACTTAAGCCAAAGAATCCCTAACTAAGAGGTTAATATTGTGATGAAAGAATCGACGGCTCTTGTCTCAATGTTTGTTTTGGTTTAACGTCAGTTCGATGAGAGTGACTCGCTTCGTTTCAATCGGCTTCAGCCCCC
>NZ_JBJPHS010000224.1:0-3165 GCF_052939495.1 Phormidesmis sp. 146-12
AGTATCGACACTGCATAGTACAATACCCTCATTCATCCCTCTATTATGCAACGCCCTCCTGGTGGGCAATGCCATTTTCCCTGAATATCTTGGCAGTAGCGGTTTGAGTTCTCCTGAGCGAGTTTAATTAACTCCGTCTCGGTCTTACATTCCTCCCATTCCACGCCGTCGGTTCGCAAAACAAAAAAGTCGGGTGTGTACTGATGCCGCGTTCGTCGCCCAATTTTCGATGAGTAGACTAATTCAATCGGTGGCGGTTGGTCATAGTACTCCAGCACCATTTGATCATGCTCAAGTTCGTGAATCCGGGCTAATTCATTCCGATGCGACTCGAACTGAATCGTCAGTCCCATCTTTCGACTCGGATAGCTGCCACAAACGTTTTTTCGTCGCCCTTGAACTTGACGAGATGGGGCTGCGTTCCGAACTTGCTCAATCACGGCACGAGCAACGGAATTAACCTGAAGCTGTTGGCACCAATCGTTGAAGGCATGACTGCTTAACATCTTTGCAGCCTCCTGAAGAGTTACAACTGTGGAATCGGTACTCATCGCTTCTCACTTCAGCTAATCACAATTTTGAGTCTGTTCAAGCCATTGCTGCAAATGTTTGCTCAACTTATGCTTTCAAAACAAAACTTTGGCTCATGTTATGCTTTCAAACCGTTTGGATTAAACTAAATCAAGCGACGCAAAAATCAGCATCTCAAGCATTTTTTGGCTCAACTTATGCTTTCACAATGGCTCAAGTTATGCTTACAGTGACATGTGGTTTCAACCATAAGTTGAGCAAGCCGCTCACTTTATGCTTTAAATCCAGTTGCTCACTTTATGCTTGAAAATCGCGCCTGCTTGAGACGGAATATTGCTTCGTTCGGAGACAATCTAAGGTTATAGCACTGACTGAAAAATGTTGAGAGTTCAGGTTTACGCTGCCGCTTCAGTACTCGAATGGTGTTGTGTGCGATTTGTTGAGTGATTTTTGGTGTGACCACTAATAGCGCTCCAATTGCCTCTGCGACCCACTGGTTCCATCTCCATTGGTCATCCGTCTTGTCGGCTCGAGGATGTGGCTCGACAGCATACCCAAGCCAAGCGCCACAGCGGGTGCAGTGACCAAGCGGTCTGTGCCGATTCAAATAAACTTGTAAAGAACCGCAGTAGGTACACCACAGTTGTAAGTAGCAACGGTGATGTGGACAGGTTTCTACTACGTCTAACGCCCAACAGGTAGGCTCAGTAGATCGAAAATTCTCTAGGAAAGGGGTAGAGTCAGGCTAACCAAAATTTAAACAGCCATGACTTCCTACCCATCCTTATTATGTGATACGCCCGCTTTGGATGATCAAAGCACCTTGGACTGCACGATCCACTGCTTGAGCGAACACCTTTGCTTGGAAACGAATGGCAGTTACACAGCGCGGGAATTCTTTGAAATCCTAGTGCGAGCGGCAAGCCGGGGAGATAGCATTGAACACACCACACGAAGTTTGTCAGGAGCACCTAGCAGCAACTGCATCCGCTATCAGCTAGAGAAACTGGACGACAGGGTGACATTAGAGGCACAAGTGAATGCCGCCTTGCAAAGTCGGATTCCACCCAAAATCGGCAAGGGGCGGCATCGCATCGCCATCGATTTGCACTTGATTCCCTACTATGGGGTACCGAACGAAATCGAAGCGCCGTATGTCTACCGCTCTCAAGCAAAAGCCGGGACGACCCGATTCTTTGCCTATGCGACTGTGTATGTGATTTGCCGCAACAGGCGTGTCACCTTGGGCATTCATGCGGTGCCGAGCGATGAAACCCTAGTTGCTACGCTCACCTATCTGTTAGCAATGCTCTCACCGTTGCGCGTGCGCGTTAAAGCGTTACTGCTAGATCGCGGTTTCTACTCAGTTCCCGTGATTCGCTGGCTCAAGGCACTCAACTTACCGTTTTTGATGCCTGCGGTAATTCGCGGCAAAACAGGGGGAACTCCTGCGCTGTGTGTCGGACGCAAAAGCTATCGCACAACCTACACCCTCAACAGTTCTGCGCATCGCAGCGTCACCTGTTGCGTTGCCGTGGTCTGCGGGTATTTCAAAGGATTCAAAGGGAAGCATGGCATTTGCGATGCCCTCTACGTCGTGCATCGCTTGAAGATCGCGCTCCCTCAACTACATGACTATTACCGCGACCGCTTTGGCATTGAAACGAGCTACCGCCTGAAGAATCAGGGGCGCATTCGCACCACCACCAAAAACCCAATCCTCAGATTTCTATTTGTCGCGTTAGCCTTGATTCTGGTGAATCTGTGGGTCTATTTGCTCTGGTATTTCGTCTCTCGCCCAAGACCCGGTGGGCAGGTGGTTTTGAAAGCTTTGTTTCCCTTCAAAACCATGTTGGATTTCCTCACTCATGCGGTAGAACGACGATTTCCGTTGATTACAGCCATTTATTTACCCGTGTCGGGCTGACTTTGCGATCTACTGAGGCTAGGTTGGTTGCAGAACGATAGCCTAGATACAATTCGATGCGTTGCTGATGACTGGTGCGTGTTTGAGTTCGATTACCATAGCTCGATAGTGCAGCGACAGGAATATCGAGTTGATGTGAAACAAATTCTACAACGTCATCGGGAATGCTGTGAATATCATCTGGAATAAAGCCTAAGTACCGCAAAGTCAGCAGTTGCAAAGCGAATCCGATGCGATTTGTATTCCCACGTCGTTGATCAACTAGACTCAAATCCTCATACGTTAAAGTGAAATGAGTTCTGATATCTTCTGGAAAACGGTTGAGGCGTTCTCGCTCGGCATCGGTTAATATTCTTCCTGGCATCGCAAGGTCTCAGTCTTTGTAAAGGTGGACTGAGTGTCGCACGAACCCAGCCAAAGACTGTCTGATAATGACTGCTAATGCCTCTACTGTTCTGATTTATCTGCGCGGACAGCAGAAGTCCCACCGAGGAATCAAGGATTCAGCCACCTAGACCGAATTGGATTACGCTTGTAGCATGGTCGTTAGATGTACTACTCAGTCCAATATTAGTCCCAGTCCTCTGTAGTACAATGTTTGACTGATTTGAGCAACTTATCAGTTCGTTAGTTCAAGCGATAAATTCCTTAGCGTTGTTTTTGGTGTGTGATTCGTTCAGCCTAAACAGATAGCAAGATCTGGGGAC
>NZ_JBJPHS010000225.1:0-3077 GCF_052939495.1 Phormidesmis sp. 146-12
ATCCCAATCGCTGCCCAAGTCGTTGAACTCTTCTCGAACAATACGATTCTGAACTTGCATCAAGGTTTGTTGGAAGTGTTCCCAACTGCTGAAATTTTCAGGTAATGGCATATATTTTTAAGCCTCCGGTTTGCGTTCTGCTTCGGGTGGAATTGTTGGGGGCTTGCTGTCGTTTTTGGCTTTCTCTTCCAATTTCTTGAGTTCGTTTGCTTCGGGAGATTCTTTGCCCTGCTTTGTTCCTTCGTCTTGTTTCAAAGCTTTCTCTAGCTCTGTCTTTTGCGTTCCGATTTGTGTGATAGTGTCTTGAATTGAGAGCACTTCACCAGCAATCGAATCAATGTTGCTAGTTACTTCCTCAGCTTTCTCTAGAGCGGTAAAGAATCTGTTTTGATAGTTGGGTGTTTGATTCATCCAACCGAATGCTTTCTCGCTAATTGCACCCCACTTCCTTAATGCATTTCCAATCTTGGCCACCATTGATCCAACAATCTCTAATGCACCTAAAATTGATTGCCCGATCGACTGGATTGACCACAGTAAATTAGAAGCCGCTTGGTAGATGCGAGAGTACTTTTTCCATTCCGCTTTAATGCCGTCTACTGTCTCGACTCCAAGCACTGATTTAGCAAAGGCATCAACACTCTTACCAATGATTGCGCCAATGTCTAGAGGATTGTTTTCAGCGTCTTTAATTCCCACTGCTGCTAATACATTGGAAATCATGCTGAACAATGTTTGTGTTAATCCGTTTGACAACATGTAAGCATTGTGAAGTGTATTAACATAGGTCAATACATTTAAGATTCGATCCAAATGCAACCATTGCGATAAACGTGTCAATTTTCCAGCAATACCACCGGGAAGTTGATCACCTAACTTGCTGTTGATTTGATTGAGCAAGAACAAATTAGAGGCCATATCGGCCGCGCTAATTCCTGCCCCAATTTTTCCTGCTAAACCATCCAGTTTTCCATTGATTTGTTCTTGCCCCATCTCCAAACCAGCGCTGCAAGAATTTTGGCATCTGGGTTTAGGTTGGGGTAGCGGTTTACTAGCATCTTGACGGCGTTGTTCTTCTTCTTGCCGGGGGCGATCGAAGTTGCCATCCGGATCGGTTGGGCGCGGAAAAATTGGGGGAATTGGCAAGGGGGCAAATGTTTTTTCTGGTTCTTTCGTCTCTTTTGTCTCTTTCCCGATTTCAGTTTTTGTGATTGTGTACGGGCCGGGAAAGGATGGATCGCTCCATTGACTAGAAGGGGTAGACGTTCCCGTTTGCCTTCCCGTTTGCCTTCCGGGGTTTGGCTGCCAACTAGGAGGGTTTTGAAGTGGATTGATCGACTGAGGAGGGGTGATCGGTGTGGGCGCGGGGGACACGGGATTTTGATCGGCTGGTGTCGGAAGTGGCGCGAGTTTTCGCTCTCGATTTCTGTCAGGGGCTTCAGGGCGATCCGTTTGTGGTGTTTGCCCCGGCGCGTCTGGAAGTCTAGGAGGGATGTTGAAATCAGGCATCCCATTGCCGGGGACGACAAAGATGGGATAATCTTCCGAAGCTTTGGGCGGCTCCCACTCTGGCGGTGAACTTTGTCCGTTTGGGTTGACAGCATCATCCGTCGATCCATCGGCAGGGACAGCCCACGAACCAACCTGAGCAATTCCATCTAGGGCGCTAATCGTGTAGATCAGCGATCGGTTTGCACCCGGAGTGCCATAAGCCTGAGTGATGTAGAGGCGTGACGTGACATATTGATCGCCCAATGCGGAAACGTAAGCTTCTCCGACCACTTCAAGCCCGCCTAGCGGCCCGATCAACCCTTCAGCCCGTCCCGTCCCTGCATCGACATCCTCAGTGAATTTGTCTCCTGTCGATGGGTTGGTGTAAGTTCGCCGCCCTCTGGCCGTGAAAAAGACGGTGTAACGCTTTCCCGCAATATTTCCACCCCTGAAAGGGGGGATATCACCAGGCGGACGATCTCTCGGATTGAAATCGGGGATGTTGGTGTTACGGTTTTTCCGCTCCTGTCGTTTTCGCTTTGCCTCATCAAAAATCTTCTGAGTCGGATCGTCAAAAACGTCTTTCAAAGCATCCACTAGCGACGGGATGATTGAAATCGGCCCTACGATTTTTGCAATCGGCGCGAGAGCCTTTCCAACGGGGGCCAGGGTCTTGGCAACGGGCCCCAGCGCTCTACCAGCCGGAGCTAGTATCTGACTGCTGGCCGTCCTCATGCTGCTCATCGCGTTGTTTGCCATCGTCCCAGTGGGATTGGGCGGTCGAATGGGTGTGCTGTTTACGCCTGATGGGGTTGAGGGTGATCGAGTAATGCGATCGCCGACGGTATTTGCAGCATTCCGAAAGCCCGGATTATCTTTTACGGGTTGTACGGTCGTGTAGCCTTGCTCGATTCGCTGCCATCGGTATCCTGCTTCGCTTCTGTAAGAGATGTCTTTGGGCAGAGGTGGCTTGGGAGGAGGCGCGGGTTTTGTGTTGAAATAACCGTCTGCCTTGCTTGCATTCGGGCTGAAACGATAATTCTTTTCTAGCGCTGCTCTTGCTGAAAGTTGCTCAAAGTCGATCGGTCTTGCCATTAGTTATCTTTGAACCCCGCGGGGATGGCGATATTTGAGAACTCTTGAGCAAACATCCAGAGTTTCTTTGAACGATCGCTCATGAAACTCGGATCGAGCGAGATAGAGGCACGGGTTAACAGTCGATTGGTGTTATCGGCAACTTTGTATACGCCTGTCTGAACCACGAACTCAGCGCGATCTGCGGCCTCTAGAACCGCTAACGTCGGATTCAAGACCCCCAAGGTTAGGGATGTCCAGGCGTGAAGTTGTTCTAGGGTGACGATGCTGTTAGGGATATCGGTCGCAAGATTGATGGTAGTCATACAGTTGTGGTAGGGAGTGTGATTAATCAAACATTCCCTACACGGAGAGTCGCTAACGGCTACGAATCAATGGCGATCGCGTTCGATATCCCATTTCACCTTTTCCCAAACCCACTGCTCAGAGCGATTTGGGCTGCTTGACTGACAAAACTAGGAAGCCGGAATGCAAGAGAGGACAGTAAATTC
>NZ_JBJPHS010000226.1:0-3012 GCF_052939495.1 Phormidesmis sp. 146-12
GAATCTAAGGTCTTACGGCGTTATCGCTGTCTAATTTTGTCCGGACTATTGATCTAAGATCCAAGCATCAAGCACTTCCCCTTTCCAGCGTTGAGCACAGATGTGAGGTCGCCCTAATCGAGGGACAGTTCCAGACTGAAGCAGATCACGGCTGAGGGGAAAGTATCCTTCGGTGTGCAGTTCGTAGGGCTGCTGGGTGTCACTGAGAATGATGTAGCCATCCAGTTTACTGGCACAGGCTTTGGCAATTTGCACCAATCGAACCCTATGCTCCCGCATTAGTGGGAAGAGATGAGTTTCACAAAGGTATTTGGTTTCATCCATTTCATCGCCAGTTTGCGCGGTCAACACGATTAGATTTTGGAAGCGATCGAAGGAACGGGATTGAGGCTCCAGCAGCCAACGCACCAGGATTGCTGTGCTCTCAACTCCCATCCCCCAATTGAGAAGATGCAATTGAGGAGTCATAGCGTAGAAATAAAAAAATCCTCCAGTCTAGTGCCTGAAGGAGTTAGTAGGAAAGGATTTTGATGTTCTCAGGTGATGTTTCCTGTTCGCTCGGTAATATGCAGGAACCCAATACTGGTGCCCTCTGGATTTGCCTGGGCAATTACATAAAAGAATGTCTCTGAAGCTGGTTGCCTCACAATCAGGTAAGGGTAGCCATCCTGAGTTAATCCAGCATGATGAACCTGACCACCAACCAACTTGGTGAGTTCTTGTTGATACGGGTTCATGGCAGTGCCTGTATTGGTTTGTGCTTGTCGGAGCCAATGATGAAAGTCGATACTTTCGAGTTCGGGGGTATACTCGCTGGGTTTAAGTTTGCGAGTGCGATCGTACATTGCTTCGGGCACCACACTTTTTAGATGCGCGTCAACCGCGTTGAAATTGATGGTGTGGAGGTTGCTCCAGGGAAGACTCACATGAAAGCGTTGGGGTTCACCAACCAAGTTGAAGTTAAGATAGTGCTCCATATCGCTTAGAGATTAAACGTCTGAAAGCGTTGGAGCGATAGCTCTGAGGTTAACTTAGGGAACAAAACTCTCGATTTTTGGTGGAGTTTATTCCCTAAGTCAGGAACTACGATGTTTAGCCAGCAGGAGCAGTGTTTTGGCATTCCCTACATTCCTTTGCCCTTCAGGAGTCAAACACTACTGGAGGACGCTAACGAGCGCTAACCTTTCCGGTCTGAGTACGTCGGCTCCTACGCTTGTGAGAGTGCCATTGACTTACACTCGTCAGAATGGAATCGAGGGTACGACTGGCGAAGGCAGGAGTTTTGCTAGCGCTTTGCCAGATGGTATTGGCTTCCATATCACTCAAGGGACGTGTGCAGCGATCGCAGTATTGCTTAAAGAGTTGATGGGGATTTGGATGGTAAACGATCCGATGTCGGGTTAGTAGATCAGCGGTTCCCAATAGGTTCCGAGCCAGTTTGTAACCTGCATTGTTCCGATTGCCTGACCGTTCACCGTATCTCAAGAGGGCGCGATCGCTTTTTGTCAGGCAAACAGTCAGCGGAATCGATATCCCGCTAACGCGGTGTTGTTTGAGAGACAAGTGCTTGTCTCTTTTTGCAGGGCTTGTTCTAACTCTCCGATGCTTTAGCACCGTTGCGCGAGACACTGGAACAGGTGGCTGAGTCAGTGCGGAGTGTGGGTCAACAGAATCATTTATTTTCGCCAGATGAACCAGTTGTACCCACTTTCGCCATCGCTGATCCGATAATCCGTAAGGAAACAGCCCGGTAGAATCCAGAGCAGCTTCCAGAATTTTAGGATCGTATTGGAACGTGGAATAATCCTCCAATGTGATTGCTTTAGCACCGCTCAACTCTCCATCTATCACTTCCCTGCGAACCATGCCTGGAAGCCGCATAGAACGCGCCAAATTACAGATTGCTGGGTCAGCATTTTGAGCGTTCGCGCTAGCGTTCCGCCCCACGGAAATCGCCAGCTTTCGATTCAGGCAGATCCAATTTTCTGGAGGTAGCCCAATGGTGCATCTAAAATATACATGCAGGGACTTTCCCCCGGTATACACAACTGCGGCTGGTTCCAATCCCGTTACGTGCTTAAATTCTTCTAATACAGTGTATTGACTCGCCAAAGGCAAATCATCAATTTCATAGAACAAGCACTGGCATTGCCTGACATGGCTGTTGCTAATCCCTTTGTCAGGCTGGTTGGGGTAGAAACTAACCGTTGCACCCAAATAGGAAAACTTGAATGCAAGTGCCCATCCATCTGCATAACGTTTGGGAGTGATCTGCCAGCAGGTATTACCCTGGCGATCGCGCCCACCTTGAGTGCAGCAGTAAAGGGTAAAGCCCTGAGGAGTGATGCTGCCACAAAAAATGTAATGAGTGTAGATCAGTTGATTGTTCCTCCAGTAGCAGTTCCAGTTGTCAGGAATAAGTTCTACAGGAAGATCCCAAGAGATCCGTAGCCAGATTTTAGCACCTGACACAAAGCCAATATGCCTGAGAAATTGAATCGTCACTTGTCGCAGATTGACATTCATCGCAGTTAAGCCAAGAGCGTTGTTACTCTCTGAGTGGCGTTAGCTGCCCTGACTATCAAAGTTCTAACTCTCGTTGTTGGTGTTTTGGTAATTTGGATTTTTGGCGATGCTTCGGTGCTTTATCGTCTCGTTGGCTCTCTTTGATATTCGATACCTGCACTAAAGAGTCTGCATTGATTTCACCTGTAGTTGATGAATTAACAGGTTGTTCTACCAGCTTCGTGATTAATTCAGTATCTCGATGTGAGTCATAGTTCACTCTCCGGTATTTCTGCAAGCCTTGGAAGGTATAGGCTTTGCCCAAATGAGTTCCACTGAAAGCAATACCATTTAATTCGTAGCTGATGCCTTTTATCTCACCAGGCTGGCGATCGCGAATCCGAACACTGATGCCGTTTTGCTGGAGCTGCCCAATCAGCTGAGGCATAGTGACAGAATCCGGCGTTGCTGAACAAAGGGATGAATCAAGTGAGTACGGGTATTGAC
>NZ_JBJPHS010000227.1:0-2836 GCF_052939495.1 Phormidesmis sp. 146-12
GCAGAAAATGAATGATTTCTTGCAGGTTCTAAGTTTTTTGTCCTGTACTTAGGGACAGCCCTCATCCCCAGCCCTTCTCCCCTACCGTGTATACATAAGTCGATTGATCTGTACTTGCCGTAATCCTTCGCCCCCTAAATCCCCCAAATTTGGGGGACTTTGAACACTGATCAGGGTTCTAAACTCTGGAAGTTTTTTTTGCTTAAAGTCCCCCAGAATGGGGGATTTATGGGGCTGAAGCCGACTAGAACGAAGTGAGTATAGACTTGTGTATACACCGTAGGCTCTTCTCCCCAGGGAGAAGCTATCGTGTACACACAAGTTGATTGATCCGTCATTGCCGAGACCTTCGCCCCCTAAATCCCCCAAATTTGGGGGACTTTGAGCTGTCGTCATGGCTTTGAACTTTGGAAATCTTTCCTTTGTCAAAGTCCCCCAGAATGGGGGATTTAGGGGGCTGAAGCCGATTGAAACGAAGCGACTCCGGACTTGTGTGTACACGGTAGCTGGCGAGAAGGGAGCCAGATTTCTTATTTCCTCTCCTGGGGGAAAGGTGAGGGTGAGGGCAGAAAGACTGTGCTACACAATTGGGATGCTCCCGATTGGAAGCCTCTCATGCTGCCACTACACTATGTCCACATTTTGGAGCTGATGATAGGATTTGAACCTACAACCCCCTGATTACAAGTCAGGCGCTCTACCCATTGATCCACATCAGCATTCTTTGGATCAGACGACGGGAATCGAACCCACATCGGGAGCGTACCAAGCCCCTGTGTTGCCAGTTACACCACGTCTGCATTGTTTGATGTTTGATGTTTGATGTTTGATGTTGAAAGTAGAAATCTGGAGCAGGTGACAGGCCTTGAACCTGCAAAAAGGCTGTACGAAAGCCTCATGTTGCCCATTACATCACACCTGCATTTGGACGCGGAGGTGAGAATTGCACTCACTGATTTGCAGCTTATGAGACTGCCGAGCCACTGTTGCTCCATCCCCGCAGTGCCCCTGGCGAGAGTCGAACTCGCAAAGATTCCAGGTTTAAGCCGGACACGTCTACCGATTGCGTCACAGGGGCTTGGTGGGCTATGTAGGACTCGAACCTACACACTTTCGCTTAAGAGGCGGCTGCTCTACCACTGAGCTAATAGCCCATTTGCGATCGCTCAACTATCGCTGTTTTATTTGAGTTGTGAGAAGTTGGTAGTTAGTCGTTAGTGGTTAGTCGTTAGTGGATGGCTAAGAACTCATCGCTAAGAACCCGTTATTTCGAGAGTCTCACAACTGATTTAGAACTGCTATGGAGGTAGAATGCAGCGATCGACTAAACAATCAAATCGATCGCTCAACCAGACGCTAAAGTTGGTGGGTCGCCCAGGGGTTGAACCTGGATCTTTCCGCTTAAAAGGCGGCCGCATATCCGCTCTGCCAACGACCCAAACAAAAGAATGAGTGACCAACTAAAACTTAATCCGAAGCTTTCATCCCTCATCCCTCATCCCTTTTTTAATTGGTACACCGAGCAGGACTCGAACCTGCTAATAACACGCTTATCGGGCGTGCGCGTAGACCACTTCCGCCTTCGGTGCTTGGTACTCCTGGTGGGAATCGAACCCACAAAAAACTAGATCCTCGGTCTAGTGCGTCTTCCCTTTCGCCACAGGAGCATCAGTGCCCTCGGTGAGATTTGAACTCACAAAAACCGTGTTCTGACCACGGCATGTCTTCCAATTGCATCACAAGGGCAAATGGTCGGGATGGTAGGATTTGAACCCACGACCTTCCGCTTCCAAAGCGGCAACTCTAAACCAAACTGAGCTACATCCCGATATCTCATCACTCGTGATTGCTGATTTACCCTTCGGGGTTGTTTTGAACCTCAAATTAAAAATCACAATCACGAACTAACTTGGTACTGCTGATGGGACTTGAACCCACAACCCCTGATTTCTAAAACCAGTGCCTCTTCCAATTGGGCTACAGCAGCATGATTGGTACTTCTGGCGGGAGTCGAACCCGCACACAGACTGTTTTTGAGACAGCCGCCTCTACCAGTTGGGCTACAGAAGCATGAAACAGGAGGATAGAGATTGTGACCCAGTTACATCTCACGCCCCCTGACTGGGAAGGAAGGAATCGAACCTTCAAACACTTGATTCAAAGTCAAGTCGCTTTGCCTATTTGCGTACTTCCCAATAACTTAGGTGAATCCAATCGAATCTTTCGCTGCGGCTGTTAATTCAGGCAGCCCCCTAGATCCCCCACGAGTGAAGGACTTTGAACCCAAATCTTGTCTGAAAGTCCCCCAGAACTGAGGGGTGGGGGACAGAAGCGCCCAATAACGAAGCAAAAAATTTCATCGGATTCCTATTAGGTTGATTGTTTGGCTGCCGAGGTAGGATTTGAACCTACAAACCTCCGTTTCAGAGACGGATGACTCTACCAATTCGTCTACTCGGCAATGAATGGCTGCCCCAGTAGGAGTCGAACCTACAACCGTGCGGTTAACAGCCGCCAGCTCCGCCATTGAGCTATGGGGCAATACAATTTCCCAGATGGGATGGGAACGGCAGGAATCGAACCCGCGTCTCCAGGGCTTCAACCTGGTGCTAAAACCAACTCAGCTACATTCCCAAATTGGCGAGAACGGAAGGACTTGAACCTTCAATCTTCGGTTTCGTAGACCGAGATGTTCATCCAGTTACACTACGTTCTCATCAGGCGGAGAGCAGTGGACTCGAACCACAAGTAGTAAACTCCATCTGTTTAGCAAACAGCGCCTATTGCCTAATAGGGTTATTCTCCATAATTGATGCGTCAAGGAAGGGAGGAGGGA
>NZ_JBJPHS010000228.1:0-2733 GCF_052939495.1 Phormidesmis sp. 146-12
CCTGTGCTTGTATTGTCGTCAGGGCAATTCAAGTTTTCGGATAGGCACTTAGTAGTACCGGAACATTCAGTTTCTTAATTTTGTCAGTCAAGCCTCTCAACTGCCAATCTTTGGTAATTCGTCACTGGTAATCCAAAGTCGTTCCGATGTTTCGGTTCGCCACTGGTTTAGAGGATCTTGAACCTTCTGACCATTCTTGAGAATCAGCGTTATACGGTATTCATATGTTCCAAAATCTTCTTTACGCAAAATCAGATCACTAATCGGAGTCAAAACTTTAATTGCCGCTGTCGGTTGAGCGCGCGGATCGTCACGGTTGAAATCGCACGAATCTCCATGTTTGAAATTAACGAGGATGACAGCAATCTGAGCGCCAAATACGCCTTTTGACGTAGTGACAGCAATCAACCGCTTGTACCGGGCGGGGCTGTCTGGACGCAGAATGGATCTCCAAACCGCTGCTTGATCGGGTAAAACCTTCACACCACTCAAGTCAAACACGACATCAGAGAGAACCGTTGACGCGATCGCCTCTTTCGGGGTCACTGTGAATGAGATTCCCTCTCCTGGTTTTAACTCCGCAGGTAACCCAACACTGAGCGAGTTCATTACGCCTGGAATCTGTGTGTCGCCATGACGTAAACTAGCACTGAGACGATCAATCCGAATCGGACTCTCAATAGCATTCTTCAGCGTCACTTTCACAACTCCGTTGATTGCATCAATCTCTTTACTGTAATCAAAGTGTTCGCCCACTAAATCATCCATCTGGGCACTGAAGGGAATGATTTCAGAGGGTCCGTCAGGAAAGTCAACTCTAATCTGTCCCTGAAACAATTGAGTCGTGCCACTAAAGAGGGCATCATATACCGACTGAAAGGCTTGCAGAGATAATGTGCGACTATCTCGAAAGCCCGTTCTAAGTTCCACCAACACCTCTGGGCATTCTTTGTTAATCAAAGATCCGTCCGCTTGAGGTAGCCCCAAAAATAGACGAGGCTTATCTGCCAAGAGCGGCTGAAACACCAGTCCTGGGACATCAGCAGGTAGAGAGCCTGTGATGTATTTATTTAGCTTAATTGCGGCAAGGGCTAAACGAGTTGCATCCACAAAAGGGTAAGCCCAGTACTCGATCGTCACCTGAATCTCCTCGGCAGACCCATCTGTCGAGAAGAACCGAATAGACACCATTGGGTAATGTGGAGATTCTGGTCGTCGCGCCAGCTTGAATCTATCCGGCAAATAGTAAAAAATATATCGCTGCACTGGGTCTTGGTAATAGCTATGTCCATCAACTTGCCGCAAATCAGGCTTGAATCGGTTGTCTATTGCTCCGGTGATTCCCTTGAAGATGTAAGGATATAAACTGACTGGAAATACAAACGGATTGCGGTTTACTGCATCATCAACGACCCGCGTTACTTCTCGAAAGAGTAGCCCTGAACCATTCTCGCCAGACGTACCTGATGTACTGACAGAGTTCGATGTGTAGAGGCGGTTTAGCCGTCGGTCATTCAAAGTGATGTAAACGGATGTCGGGGGTAGCTGATCTTTAGCAACCGCAAACCACAAGCTGTTCAAGCTGGTGGCAGAGGAAAGAGCGCAAAATCCATACAAATAAGCGCCCCCTTGAGCATAAATATCAACCCAAGTGCGCGCAGCATTCCGATTCAGTCCACAGGGAGGGAGGTCGGGAGCAGGGGCGAATAAGTCATCTGGAAAGACTGATTGGTTAGTCACACTCAGCCGATATCGAGTCCATTGTTTGCCACCGGCTTCATAGGTTTCAGTGCCCATTAACTGAAGTTGTGGAGTCGGTAAATTAGAACTGCTGGTGGCTGGCTGTGACGATGAATTAGAGGTAGGCAGGGGAACTGCCACGTTTACCGTTCGCCGAATGATTAAAACTCCACCGTAGTCTGGGTAAGTCAGAACCTGATAGAGCAAATCTCGCTCGCTGAGTGAAGAAACCTGCAAAATGGCACGAACACCTTCAGCTTCTAGCGTTAGCTGCTCAAACACTAGTTCCCTGTGTCCACCGTTGGCGTTACCTAAAATCAGCCGATGCTGTAAAATTACACTGACGGAGTGATCAATTTCCCTGGCACCTCTTGCCTGTTCTCGCACAGAAGCAGCCGGATACTTTTCTAGGTGAATGGTGAGGCTCCAGCCTTGGCCACTGGCACCTTGAGGGCTGGATGCTAACGACATTTGAACTTGTTGATTTCGTTCTGCAATGCGGTAGCGAGGCAAATAGAACTTCTTCGTGGCATCAGCAGGACTCTCAAACAGAACTTCATCCGTCACTTCTGAGCTAGGACAAATTGGAACAGCGATTCGGCTACGGGGAGTGCCGTCAAGGGAAGTGCGAAGAGTAGCGATCTTTGCTGCGAGTTCAGGATTGATCCAGCGCACCTGTTCCAGCTTGGCAGTGACAGAAAGTTGCTGGATTGGCACAACCTCAATTTGCTTGTTAGCAACTGCATCGACCATCTGCAAATTTGTCTTGAACTGATCCTGAGTAGCGGAGACGCTTACAGCGGGGGCAGGTTGAACAGGACGAATGGTTACTGGGTTATTCAACACGACAGCATTTGGTAGAGGCTGCTCGAGATGAGAGCTATTATCCACATCAACTCCTTGATGACTCGACAAGATTCAAATCTGGATAAGCGATCGATCTAAGTACAGGACAAAAGCTTGCAAAAACTAAGCAGGAAAGGGTTTCATGAG
>NZ_JBJPHS010000229.1:0-2722 GCF_052939495.1 Phormidesmis sp. 146-12
CTCAAATGGCAGCCCTATAGTGCCCGTCATCACCTGACTATTTTTGTTTTATTTTCAGCATTTGTAGGCGTTGTTTTGTCAAATCTTAAAACTCGTCGAGTTGCAAACGCGATCGCACTAATTTTACTTGTCCTGTCGTTGCCCTACGCTTTCAACAATAAATATCGACCCATTTTAGGTCGTGAAAGTGTTTTGACAACTCCTCGATTGGAGCAAGTCTTTATTCAACGAAAATGGCTCAAAGCACCGTATCCAAATGCGGCAAGTTTTGTAACGGCCCAACAGTGCTCAAAAGTGGGGCTTTATCTGACGGATGATTCGGCCTGGGAATATCCACTGTGGACACTGCTTCACAACAAAAACCTTCGGATTGAGCAAATTGAGCATGTAATCGTTAACAATATCTCAGCCCAAAAATTGAAGGTTGAGCCTTATAAATCCTTTGATCCTTGTGCGATCGTCGTCTACGCCAACAAGAAGACTTTTCAAGCCCAAAAAGATCAGCTACAAGTGCGTGACAAACTGTATACCAAAGCCTGGTCAGAATATCCGATGAGCGTCTTCCTTAAAAAACAGCGCGGATGAAATTATTTGCGCTAGTCTTTGCAGTAGCCAGAGATTTAATCGTACATCGATCAGTGGACTTTTTCAGGTTATGACTCCAACCTATTCTCTAATCATTCCGATCTACAACGAAGAAGCAACGATCGCAGAACTCTATCGTCGAGTCAGTGCCCTGATGGATCGTCTGGATGCACCCGCAGAACTGGTATTAATTAACGATGGCAGCCGGGATCGATCGCTCTACATGATGCGAGAATTACACCAAAAAGATCCACGAGTTTGCTATCTCAGTCTGGCTCGCAACTTTGGACATCAAATCGCCGTTACAGCAGGATTAAATTTTGTGCGGGGGCGCGTTGTCGTTATTCTGGATGCTGATCTACAAGACCCACCCGAATTGATTCCAGACATGCTAGAACTCTGGCGACAGGGCTATCAAGTCATCTACGCCCAACGCACACAACGCAAAAAAGAAGGCTGGTTCAAACGGTTGACGGCTTATGTATTTTATCGATTGCTAAAACGGCTCGCTGATGTAGATATTCCCACCGATACGGGCGACTTTTGTTTGATGGATCGTCAGGTGGTCGATGTACTCAACTCAATGCCAGAGCGAAATCGATACATTCGAGGACTGCGATCGTGGGTTGGGTTTAGACAAACTTCGATTAAATTTGAGCGCGATCCTCGGTTTGCTGGAGATGTGAAATATACGTTTCGCAAGTCATTCTCTCTAGCAATCAATGGGTTAGTTTCTTTCTCCAAAGTTCCCTTACAAATTTCTACTTATATTGGATTATTCTCAGCATTCGTCGCTCTGATCATGGCAATGCTTGTCTTATATTGGCGTTTCTTTGTTCCCCATTCTCCGCTGACAGGTATCACGGTTATTATTGTTGCTATCTTCTTTTTGGGCGCAGTCCAGCTTGTCAGCATTGGCATTCTTGGTGAGTACATCGGGCGAATCTATGAAGAAGTCAAAAATCGTCCCCTTTACACATTGGGAGAAGTGGCTGGATTTGAGAAGAGAGAGATGAGGGATGAGGGATGAGGGATGAGGGATGAGGGATGATTGGGTTCTCGATATTGACTCAGCGCCACTTAGTTTTTGGGCATGGCTGAATTCAGGTGTGAGTCGTCGAGATTGAAAGTCTGGAAGTCTCTCAGAATTGGAGCGTTGGAGTTTAGACCACCGTTCAGCACCACTCAATTTTTGTTGTAAAGTCCAATTCGATCGGACACACCCCAAAACCGATTAAAATAGCCCCGAACCTCAGAAACACTCACAGGTTCATCCCTCATCCCTCATCCCTCATCCCTCATCCCTATGCTCCACTGGCGTACCTGGCTACTGACGATCGCACTTCTCATTCCCCTAACTGCCTGTGGTGGAGAAGCCCCAACTGGACAAGGTGGCGGAACGGCTACAAAAGGACGGTTAGCTACGGTTTTGAGCCGTGGAAAAGTGATTTGTGGCGTGAGCGGCGAACTGCCTGGATTTAGCTTTGTTGAGCAAGATGGCAAATATTCGGGCTTGGATGTGGATGTCTGTCGAGCGATCGCCGCCGCTTTATTCAACAATCCCGATGAGGTCGAGTTTCGCAATCTCAATGCTAAAGAACGGTTTACGGCAGTCCAGACGGGCGAAGTGGATATTCTCAGCCGCAATACAACTTCTACCATGAGCCGCGATACCTCTACTGGGCTAGAATTTGCGCCTGTTGTCTTTTATGACGGTCAGGGCATCATGGTACGCAAAGCCAGCAATATCAAGACGTTGGCTGACCTCAAAGGCAAATCTATCTGCATTCAAACAGGCACCACGACTGAGCAAAATTTGACCGATCAGATGCGAAAAAGAGGCATTCCCTACAAGCCCGTCGTGTTTGAGGATGTCAACACCACCTTTGCCACCTATGCAGAAGGCCGCTGTGAAGGCGTGACAGCCGATCGCTCTGCCCTGAGTTCTCGTCGTACCACGCTGCCCAAGCCAGACGATCATGTAATTCTGGACGAAGCTCTGTCTGAAGAGCCACTCGCCCCCGCGATCGCAGACGGTGACGCGAGTTGGAGTAATGCCGTGCGATGGATTGTCTATGCGCTATTTGAGGCTGAGAAGTTGGGGATTACGTCTCAAAACGTTGATCAGCAGGTGAAG
>NZ_JBJPHS010000230.1:0-2317 GCF_052939495.1 Phormidesmis sp. 146-12
TACTTCCCTCCTAGCTTCCTTTCTCGCTTTCCTGAGTTTTGTCAGTCAAGCAGGGCTGAGAACACGCTTTTAATCATGAGCCGCGATCGACAACCTGACACAACTAAGATTTAAGATTGCAAATCCAATTTTGCGTTCGCAAGTCAAAGAATTGTCAGTTTGATTTCGTGAATTCTCAAAGCTTGATTCGTCTACAGACGTTCTAACGCTCTTGATATTTGAACCAGAGCAGCATTCAGTGTCGTATGGTTAACCAAATGCTGCATCTGTCAGCCTAACTAAACCTCGATCGCCGTCTTGCCCGCCGAAGTAGACCTCTCTTTGCGATCGCTGCCCGCCATATGAACTTCCACCATCGCATCATCGCCTGTGATCAATCGTGCGCCACGCTTGCGCGTAAAGTAGCTCCATCCCCACTGAAACATCACAACCAGTTTGTTGTCGAATTCGATCAGATAGTAGATGTGAGCCACCACCCAGATCAACCAGGCGATGATTCCAGTGAATTGAATAAAGCCCAAATCGACGACGGCAGCATTTTGCCCAATCACTGCCAGACTTCCGATCTCTGCGTAGGAGAAAGCTGGAAGCGACTGTCCTTTGAGTCTTGCTTTGACCAATTTGGCCAGATATTGACCTTCTTGCATCGCGACAGGAGCTACACCAGGCAACGGTTTTTCGCCCTGATGAGCAAAGTGCGCCAGATCGCCAATCACAAAAATATCAGGATGGTTTGACACGCTCAGATCCGGCTCGACCATGACACGCCCCACTCGATCGAGGCTGACCCCCGTCCGATCTGACAAAATCTTGCCCATTACCGAAGCCTTCACACCCGCCGCCCAGAGGATCGTTTGGGCTGGAATCTGCTCAACTTGCTCATTGCGCTCGATCGTCACCACATCGTCTGCAATATTCGTGACTTTGGTTTTGGTCTGCACCGTCACACCGCGTCGCGTCAAAGAGGCTTCTGCTTTGGCAGACAAGTCAGGCGCATAAGGCGGCAACACGCGATCGAGACCTTCGAGCAAGAGAATCTGAGCCTCGGTGGTGTCAATGTTGCGAAAATCTTCTTTGAGGGTTTTGAAGGCCAACTCTGCGATCGCCCCGGCCAGTTCTACTCCAGTTGGGCCGCCACCCACAATCACAAATGTTAGCCACGCTTTGCGCTTTTCGGGGTCGGTTTCCTTTTCGGCTGCCTCAAAGGCCATAAAAATCCGCCGCCGCATCTCGATCGCATCTTCAACCGTCTTTAAGCCGGGAGCATTGTCTTTCCAATGTTCGTTGCCAAAATAGTGGTGACTGACTCCCGTCGCGACAATCAGCGTATCGTAGGGCAATTCTTCCTTTCGCAAAATCACCGTCTTTGCCTGGGGATCAATATCTACGACTTCTTCCATCAAGACGCGAACATTTTTGTGACGACTGAGAATCGATCGCAGCGGCGAAGAAATATCAGCCGGGGAGAGCGTTCCAGTAGCAACCTGATAGAGAAGGGGTTGAAACAAATGGAAATTGCGTTTGTCAATCAGGGTGACTTCGATGGAGGAGTTTCCTAGCGCTTTTGCAGCATAGAGTCCACCAAAACCGCCCCCAATGATGACGACGCGATGTTTGGGCTTTTCAGTTGCGTTGACCATTGTTGTCATACTTGTGGGTCTGGTTGAATCTGGAATTTGAGTCCGAACGATAACGGTGAACGTTAGATCTGGAGCCTGAGACTGAATCTTTAATGCTAAATATGAGCCTAAAGAATCGGAGAGGTTGGCTAGAGTTTACCCAAGCTTCTATCAGTGTAGTCAGCTTGATTCCGAGTCTGAGTAGTTGCTGTTACGGGGATCGCAGTTTTTTATCAATTTGATCCCTTCATTCAATCTTTTCAATAGATAGACGTTAGATAGACGTTAAAGAGACAAAGCGCTTACCTAAAGGGTGAAGTTTTCGTGCAGTCAAGACTAAGACTTTGAGAGGATGTTTTAATTGGGATTTTTCTCACTTCTAAAATAATTGTTAAGGGACGGCGATCGGGCTGTCCACTTTGTAAATCTTCTGCTCAAGACCCCTGCTATTCTTTGCTTAAAGATTCAACACCATCACTTACAAAGAATCTTTTTGGAGGAAACGATGCAAAAATACAACGTCGATCGGGATGCTCCGACCAGTGCGTGGGTGGTTCAAGTGTGGGCTTCTTTTGTGCTTTCTGTGTCAGCGACGACGGTTGGAATTCTCAATTTGCCTGTCGATAATTGGGTAAAAGGCTATATCAATAGTCCGGACAAAATTAGACAGCGATAACGCCGTAAGACCTTAGATTCTG
>NZ_JBJPHS010000231.1:0-2317 GCF_052939495.1 Phormidesmis sp. 146-12
CACTTTGAACTTAACTTCGCCAAATTCGCCCTCGTTGCCAAGCTTGCAATACCAGAAGGTTTCGCCGTTTTCTTCGACCAACTGCACAGCTTTTAAGATCGAAGAGGTCGGCATGATTTGGATGCCTGCGGTGCCGATGCTGAGTTCGGCTTTGACGACGGTGTTGTCTCGATCGCTAGGGTCAAACGTATTGAAGAATTCGACGAGTGCAGTGCCGTCATCGTTAACGCCAAACAGTTTATTTAAGTTAGCGGGCAATCCGACTCCAAGCTGTGCCCCTAATTCGATCGCTTGTCCAAGCCGAATCACCAGATCCGACACATCTAAACTCGCCACCCCTAAATCAATTTGGGTATCAGCATCGATCTCGATCGGAGGAATCACAAAATCAAACGGTTGCAGCACACGATCTGCGGTTAAAGTGACACGATGACGATCGGCTGTGAATGTGGTTTGGATTGTCTCCGGCAAGTATTTGTGAACAGTGGGGTGAAATCCCTGAAACGCTAACGTGACTGCTGCCTCAAATGCAAATTCGGTCGTCGTGGAATCGAGGCTGGGTTGACGTACGATCGAGACTCCGCCAAACTCTAAATCCATCAATGATGTGGGCGGCAATGCCAAACGAACGCTGGCATGATCGGGTTCAAACATCAGTCCCACAGTGCCGTCAGTCTGTTTGAATAGCGTCAGAGTTCCTTCAAAATCAAGCACGTCTGTAATTTGAATGGCACCCGATGCCGACAGACTCCAAGCCGACTGCGCGGTGCTGGGTTCGGTTGTTCGTTCTTTACTCAACTCCAACCCAATTTGCGACAAGCTGAAGTGTCCCGCGTCTTCTAAATCGACGATTTTAATTGCGGGAGTCGCGGCTGCAAAAAGCTTGAGACTTCTCTCGTCTTGCGTTTGACGATATTCCGCTGCCAACGTTAGAGACTGAGCGAATAATTCTGCCTCGACTGCACCAGAGATTGACCACTCTTGCCCCGCAAGTTTGAACTCTAGTTGAACTTCGTTGAGGGCAAATTCTTCAGCAATGACCAACGAGTTTTGACCGTGAATGGCGATCGCGCACTCAATCTGATCAGCCTCGCGGCTCATCGCAAGACTGGTTTCTGTAATGCTAAACCCGTTTCCACTGGGGGGAAAACTCAACGCCTGAGCAGAACTGGCTCGAAACGAGAAGCTGCGAGACTTTGGCTGAATGGTGGTTTCAATATCCTTAAAGGCAAGGTTTGGCAGATCAGGGGGCATTGATGCGCCGTTTAGAAATGTTGCCGCGATCGCTGAGATGTCGAGTTGTGCGATCGTCCATTGCAGAACCACTTCGCCTTCAACCTTGCCGACCAATAGCGCAGTAGAAATCTCACTATCACCCACGCGAACGCTACCACTAATGCTCCCTGCAATATCCCCTTCAATCACTTGTAAGGCAAGCTGTCCGTCTCGCAGATCTAACCACGCAGCACCAGGAATGCGGCAAATCGGTAGCTGTTTAGCGCTGAGAGCGAAATTTACACGATCGTTGGAATCTTGAAAAACGGCTTCTACTAAAACGTTAGTGGCGTTGAGAATTGAAGCCAATCCCGTAAGGGTGACGCGATCGCTTTCAGCAATAATTTCAGCTTGATTGAAAACGATTCCTTCGCTTTCGAGTAAGGCGAACAGGCTGCCTAACGGGAGAGACTCGATCGTGGATTCTTTGAGTTCAAGTTGTCCATTTTGCAGAGTGGACTGGAGAATGGTTGCAATTTGAGAAACAGTCATGGAGCAATTTTCCTTAGAGGGAATAGAGAGCTTAAGCACGTCAAAAACAGTCAGCGATCAATCAATTAAAGATTGCTGTAGGAAACAGAATTAAAATAACTAATTGATTGCTAAACTGATGTCTGTATGTTGAACGGTTTGAATTCTGTGAACACGAGCAACAACAAAATCGAAATGGTTTTGAACTCCTCTACAAACCGCCTGAATGAATAGACGAGCCACTCAGGAGCGCATGTCTATGGAGGTGAGTTTTAAAACACTCATCGACCGTAAAGTTCCGGATGCGCCAAAAACTTCTTGATCTCTCCACGAAAAAACATCGTGTTGTGGGATGCAAATAGCCCTCAATCTTAAGAAGTGTGACAAGAAGTGTGACATTAATCTTCTGCAATCTTTGATGTCTGAGGCTTCTAAAATTGAAGTGTAGAAAATGAAGTGTAAAAGACTTCTAACGATCGTGAATTTGAAGCGGTCAACCTGCTCATGGGCTGAGAACCTGCTTGACTGACAAAACTAGGAAGCTGGAATGCAAGAGAGGACAGTAAATTCA
>NZ_JBJPHS010000232.1:0-2230 GCF_052939495.1 Phormidesmis sp. 146-12
CTCATGAAACCCTTTCCTGCTTAGTTTTTGCAAGCTTTTGTCCTGTACTTAGGTCTGAATCACTAAACTCAAATCTTCCAACTTTCGTAGTAGTTAAGGTCGATGAACCTTTACCGTGGACAGAACCGGAGACTTTCTATCCCATTTTGCCAGTAGAAGAACCCCACACCTACGGTACACTCCAGCGTGCAGTGGAACTGGTTGCCTCGTTGATTGAGGACTTTGGTTATAACACCCAAAATACCCGGATTTATCAGCTCGTGCCCGTTCCTGACGAAGACACGCTACTACTTATTCAAAACGCTCTAACAACTCTGCAACAAGATAGCGAGTAGCTTATCTACTTCTACCTCGGTGGGATTTCTAGCAGAAACACCTTCGGAGCTTGGTTTACAGCACTGATAGCAGCCTTGCCTGGTATGGTGCTTGGTGTGGATTGATTATTCATACCCATAGCGGTAAACTAATTCGCACACCTGGAAATTAGGGTTTAAGGGAACCGAGAAATTCGGTGTACTGTATGCGCCAGAAATCCTCGACGGTTTATGGCACAAAGGTAGTGCGCTATCGCGCTGGTTCATGCAGTGTGATTAAGGCTACCCCTTTATGCAAGCTCTGATAACCAGTTCTACAAATCACTCAACATTGCTGACAATTACCCATCCTGATCTCTCTCTTGAATCCGAGCAATCCTCAGAAGAAATTAATCCAGGCACTCTGATGATTTTGGCAGACATTGAATCAGAACGAGATTATTACGAATCTTGTGGGAGGTGGTAATCATGACCTTCCCTCTCGCTCAACAATCTCTAATAGGACTCTCTCAAGCAGCAGCCGAACTTTGGGATCTGCTTACTCACTCCCAAACAACCGAGGAAGAAGCTGAACTCCTTGCAGCGATTTGGGAAACCCAGGAGGCGCAAGAAGATGCGATCGATCTTCACGCAGAGATCGCATTTCAGCTTGACGCAGAGATCGCAGGTGTCAAACAACGACTGGAATACCTGAAAGCAATACATCAAGAGGCACTCGATCGCCTGGAGCGATGGCGACAGACACTTGATCAAAGCATTCTGAAGCAAAACACAGCCGGGGGGCTGCCCGATGAAGTCGTCGGACATTCACTCCGCATCACCATTCGCGAAAATCCTCCCAGTTGTGAGCTACTGGTGGATGCAGAAGACTTGCCAGATGAGTTCCGCAAAAAGAAAGTCATTAGACCTTTCCGAGAATTTACAAGCGAGACTGCTGCTGGGTTTGAGGTCATTCCACCAGGATTGTTCAAGAACGGTAGCATCAGGGGTTGAGGCAGTTTCTAACAGAAACGACTGTTCAACATCGCGTGGCTCAAGACATGGGCTTTCTCCCGATTTCAAAAGTTGTAATTCGTGAAATCAAGCCTGCCCAATCGTAATCTCACCAGTCCACAAATGGTCAACATCACGGACTCATAGGGCCACGAATGCAGGCGAAACCGATGGGTGAGAATCCGAAAGATCTTCAAGCGACGAATCAGGGGTTCGATGAAGATGCGCTGACCCGAAATCCCCTGGTTTTCGCTGCGTTGGGATTCGCTCAGTTGTTTATTTCTTGGCTTCTTGTGGGGTGTGGTGGTGCGCTCGGCTCCTTGGTAGGCTTTATCGCCCATAAACTGCTGCTGGGGATCGAGGCGTTCCTGATGTTGCCGCAGAAGATGGATATCAGCAGTGGGTCCTGGAACCCCTGCCATCACATCGACAGTCTCTTGCCCATCGGCGGTGCCCAACAGTCCCGTTTTCTGGGTGTGCTGTCGCTTTTTGCCTGAGTAACAGGTCTTTTGGGCGGCATAATCACCCGGACGTTCTCTGGCTTGTTCGGGACTGTCAGCCAATAGCACTTCCGCCTGCCACAACGCCTGCACCACTGACCACAGATAGGGGTCATGACCAAACTCCTCGAACAAACTCGCAGGCAACCCCTGTCGCAGCAGTTTCAACCCCTCATGGAACGTCTCATGTGCTTCACTTTTGGACACCTCGAACAGCATCCCCAACCCCTCAAAGGGTAGGGTTGATTTATTCTAGGGAGAGAAAAGCGAACAGCCGATTCCCTCATTAGTTGCTAAGAACCATCCAAATGAAAGAATCAGGGTTTTGGGTTTCCTTGATTTTCCCTTAATCAGAATGAATCAGCCCTACCCCTCAAAGGGGGGATCGTGCCGCAAGTAGAACAGACACAATCCCAGGGTTTC
>NZ_JBJPHS010000233.1:0-2050 GCF_052939495.1 Phormidesmis sp. 146-12
CGGATAATGTAGTGGAGTTGCTGCTGCATCAGTTGCAGAAATTGTCGGAAGCAACCCAGCAAATTCTCTCGATCGCGGCTTGTGTTGGATCTGAGTTTGATTTAGAGACATTGGCGATCGTGTGTGAAGAATCCCCGAAAGCAATTTCCCAAGATTTACTCGCAGCGATTCAGGCTGAATTGATTCAGCCTCTTTCTGAATTAGATGAGAACTTGTTAGTTCAAGCGTATAAGTTTTTGCACGATCGCGTCCAGCAAGCAGCATACGCCTTGATTGATGAGTCTCACAAACAAGTGGTTCATCTGCAAATCGGTCGTAATCTCCTCGAAAAAACGTTACCAGAACAGCTATCAGAACGGTTGTTTGAGATTGTCGATCATCTTAATCATGGAATTGAGCTTGTCTGTGATCAAGCCAAACGTAATGAGATTGCTCGATTGAATTTAATGGCAGGTCAGAAAGCAAAAGGGGCGATCGCGTATAGTACGGCAAGCAACTATTTAACGACAGGGAGACAATGGCTAGAAGCCTCTAGCTGGCAAACGAACTATGACTTGACCTTAGAGTTACATGTAGAAACAACAGAAGTTGCGTACTTGTGTGGCGAGTTTGAACAGGTGAAATACTGGGCAGCAATCGTTCTACAAGAAGCTAAAACGGTTCTCGACACTGTAAAAGTTTACGAAATCAAAATTCAAATCGATATGGCGCAGAACCAGCCATTAAAAGCAATCAACAATACATTACAGGTATTACAGCGATTGGGGATCAGTTTTCCTCAATTGCCCACTGAGTTCGATGTTCGCCTTGAACTGGACACAATCACATCCCTCTTAGGTGAGAAACCGATTTGGGACTTGATCCATTTGCCGAAAATGACCGATCCAGACAAGTTGGCGGCGATGCGAATCCTATCCAGCCTCACTGCTGCTGCCCATATTGCTGCTCCCAATTTGCTGCCACTACTTGCATCTAAACAGGTCAACTTGTCAATCCAGTACGGCAATGCATCTGTGTCTCCCTTTGCGTATGCCAGCTTTGGATCAATTCTTTGTGGAATGGTCGAAGACATCGAGTCTGGCTACGAGTTTGGTCAGCTTGCTTTAGGACTGCTGTCACAACTGAATACCCATTCAATTAGAGCGAGAACATTGCTGTTCGCAAATTTCTTCATCATCCACCGGAAAAAACATGCTAGAGAATTGCAGCAATCATTCCTAGAAGCCTATCAAAGCGCGCTAGAAATTGGGGATTTGGAGTTTGCTGCCTATTGCGCTCACGCTTACTGCCGCTACTGCTGGGCCATTGGAAAGGGACTCGTGGAACTTGAACGTGAGATGACAACATATAGTGAAGCAATTCGTCAACTCAAAAATAAGGGGACACTCACTTGGAATCAAATAGATCACCAGTCAGTCTTAAATTTGATGGGACGCTCGGTCAGTCCAACCTGTCTCGTTGGTGAAATCTACAATGAGGAGCAGGGGTTGTCACAATACGAGGCAGCGAATGATGGAAACGCGATTTTTAGCGTATCTTTTAACAAACTTTTCCTGTGCTATCTATTTTCTGAGTATGCTAAGGCAGTTGAAAACTTAGCCCTAGCAGAACGTTATTTGATTCAAGCAATATCGTGTCCTTTTGAGCCTTTGTACTACCTCTATGATTCTCTGGTAAGACTCGCAACACACTCTGAAAGTAACGCTCAAGTACGAGAGGAAGTTCTTGAAAAAGTCGCGATTAGCCAGGAGAAGATGAAGCTGTGGGCAGATCATGCCCCCATGAATTATTTGCACAAATATCATCTAGTTGAGGCAGAGAAAGCACGGGTCTTGGGTCAGTTGCTTGAAGCAGAAAAATTCTATGAACAAGCGATTCAAGGAGCCAGAGAAAATGAATATATTCAGGAAGAGGCGTTAGCCTACGAATTAGCTGCAAAACATTATCTAGCGCGAGGTCTAGAAAAATTTGCCCAACTCTACATGAAGGAAGCTTACTACTGCTATGAACGATGGGGAGCGATCGCGAAAGTTAAAGACTTAGAAACTCG
>NZ_JBJPHS010000234.1:0-2019 GCF_052939495.1 Phormidesmis sp. 146-12
AATGACCTCAAACCCAGCAGCAGTCTCGCTTGTAAATTCTCGGAAAGGTCTAATGGATACCGCAATCAGATTTTACCCCTGATTGATTTACATCACGTCTTTGGCAGCGGCGTACCTGAGCGAGATGAGCTTTCTGTCGTGGTAGTTGCGCTGAGTGCAAGTTTTAGCGTTGGAATTATTGTCGATCGAATTCTAGACATTGTGGAAGATTCTTTAAGCTTTAAAGGAGCCGCAACTCGCCCTGGAATTTGCTTTTGCACAAACATTCAAGACCAGGTGACAGAGATGTTAGATATTAATGTGATCGTTGAAATGGTCAACCCACATCTTTTGCGGCAGGTCGGGTAACTCGTATGGCACAGCAATTTTGTACGTTTTATCTCAACAACATTCATTTTGGAATTCCGATCGATCAGGTGCAAGAAATCATTCGACATCAGATTCCGGTTCGCGTTCCGCTTGCTGAGTCAGATGTGTGCGGCTTGATCAATTTGCGGGGTCAAATCATCACAGTGGTCAACCTCAAGCGTCGGCTTGATATGCCCATCGAAACCACCGAGCAACCTTTAGATGCGGCTCAATACAATGTTGTTATTTGTGCCAACGAAGATGTCGTCAGCTTAGAAATCGATCAACTAGACGACATTCTAGACCTGAGCGAGGACGACTTTGAACCTCCTCCTGCGACGCTTCAAGGCACACTCCGACCCTTCTTGCAGGGTGCTTACAAGCTTGCAAATGGGTTCTTACTCGTTCTCGACCCAGCAAAAGTGTTGGAAATCAAACCCCAGTCGTAAAGTTAAACCAAGAATTTTTACTCATGACTTCAAATCAAGACCCTGCAATGGATGGAACAATCGCCACACCGCGTAAAACCCCAGCGAAATCAACCAATGGACTCAAAGCCCAATTGCAGCCCTTTGTAGATGCTTTGAATGGAGCAAAGGCGGGAGATTTTTCGGTGCGTCTTGCTGAAGATAATGATCTAAGTGAAGTCGCGATCGCATTCAACGAGATGATCGCCTCGGTACGAGACTCGATTCGACAAATGGCGGAAGTCGCTGCAACGGTGGCATCGTCGGCTGAAGAGTTAACTGCCGTTAGTAGTGAGATGAGCGGTAATGCCTCTCAAACCGCAGAGCAAGCAACCTCAGCTTCCGCCTCAGCCGAGCAAGTGAGTCAAAATGCCATCACAGTCGCGACCGCCGTTGAAGAAATGACTGCAAGCATTCGAGAAATCGCTAGAAATTCAGCACAAGGGGCAAAGATTGCAACCGATGCCGAGACCGCCGAGAAAACAAACGCGACCATCAATAAGCTAGGTCAAAGCAGCATTGACATTGGTAAAGTCGTAAAAGTGATCACCTCGATCGCGCAGCAAACCAATCTGCTGGCTCTAAATGCGACGATCGAGGCGGCTCGTGCGGGCGATGCTGGAAAAGGATTTGCGGTGGTTGCCAGTGAAGTCAAAGAACTCGCCAAACAGACTGCCAGCGCCACTGAAGATATCAGTCAACGGATTGAGGCGATTCAGACTGACACCAACGGAGCGGTAGAAGCCATCACTGAGATCACAGGGGTGATCAATCAGATTAATGATATTCAAACTACGATCGCCAGCGCTGTCGAAGAACAGACGGCAACGACCAGCGAAATCTCTCGCAACGTCGCAGAATCGGCTAAAAGGGCAACCGACATTGCTAAAAACATCGGCATTGTCGCACAGAATGCTCTAAGCACGACTTCTGGAGCAGACAATACATCTCAAGCGGCTGAAGAACTAGCGCGAATTGCAGTGGAGTTACAAAAGATTGTCGGCAAGTTCAAGTTTTAGGCAGAGGTAAGTTCGATCGCTAGACTGCAAGATACAAGAGATCGAACTCAAGTTTAATCCTTTAACCATTAGGAGAAAGGTCTTAATCTAGCTGATTTGATGTTCCCTTCTCCTATTTCAACCATGTCTAAAATTCCTAAGTACAGGACAAAAGCTTGCAAAAACTAAGCAGGAAAGGGTTTCAT
>NZ_JBJPHS010000235.1:0-1969 GCF_052939495.1 Phormidesmis sp. 146-12
TTCAGATTTCTGGCGATTTGGCAACCCCTTCTTGAGAATGGTGCAAGATCTGAGCTAACTGTGATTTTGCCACAAACAATCGCTTTCGTCGTCCCACTCCACACCCCCTGTACAGTTTTTAAGCTTTAGCGATCAATACACTAGTACAGGAACTAGAACAACATAACATCGAGATTGTTTCTATCTAATCAGGAATCGTTCATTTTTTCAACACGGGTTCTAAATATTACAATAAGTCATGTTAATTGATCCGCAAAGTCTCATGCGTACCGGACTGCAAGCAATTTTAGAGATGGAGTCTGATTTGCAAGTCATTGGCAGGTAGTGCCATTTAGGAAAGGATAGGGAAAACAAGCGGACTCTGTGCGATCGTCTGTCGTCGTTGTTCGTTGTAGTCGTAGATAAAGTTCCAAATTGCCTTGATGTGATTGTTCACATCCTTCGAGAATGTACAAGATAGAAATGATCCAGGTTGCTCGCCCGACTCTAATCTGTGTCTTATCCTGTATCTGGTCACCAATAACATCTGGGTAGGGTTATAGGCAACTGCCAATCAAGACGTAAGGGGCCCAAAATAGAGGAAGCTGGTATTCTGGCATTTGTAGTAATTTGAGCTGGGCCTGACGCAGCGCTTCGGCTCTCGGTTGAGACTGGTTAATTAGGGTTTGATAAAACTGATTCATCAGCAGCGCAGTTGATTCATCATTGACGCTCCACAGCGATGCGATCGTGCTGCGTGCGCCTGCCCGGAGTGCGACTCCTGCGAGTCCCAAGGTTGCCCGATTGTCTCCGGCGGCGGTTTCACAAGCACTGAGAACCAGAAGTTCTAATGGCTGTGATTGTTGTTGATCTCGCGATCGCAGCAAGGTATTGAGTTCATTGGCATTGATTGTTTTATCCCATGCCAGAATGAAGGTTTCGTTAGCTTTTGAGCTAAATTGACCGTGGGTAGCTAAATGGGCGATCGAGAATGATTGCAAGTTCATTGCTGCTTGAAATGACTGGGTTGTAAACTGCTGATTTAGCAATATCTGACTCTGCACTTCAGAGCCGATTTGCTTTAACCCATTGTTGACATAGGGCAGTCCAGAGAAGCCATGACGGGCTTGGTCTAGTCCCACAATCAAACAAACACCAGGGTTTTGACCTGGCTTTGAGCGATCGCTGCCGCACCTGGTTGAATTAGCCAGTTGTAAACTTGTTGGGATTGTGTCTGAGTCTGTCGCAGGGCATCCGGTTCAGCAATATTGCGGCGCAATGATTCCAGTGTTTTTTCTACCTGGTTTTGGATTCGGGTCATCCCATAAAAGGCTCCAACCATCACCTTCAGGTTTGCCATCCCTGTAATAAGTGAACCATGAATTATCACTCCAGTTCATAGGCAACACTTCAATTCGCTTACCTTTTTCAACGTACACGGTAGCATTAGACTGATCTGTGGCTGCGAGGGAGGTAATTTCACACAAAAATCTTGCAGGTGAAAAGAAAGCATTCACCTCAAAATGCTTAACGAAGATAAGACTTAGCTCGTAAAGATCTAAATTTTGCTGTTCTTCCGTCCATCTATCGCACATACAACGGAATCGACGATGTAATGAATCACGTTCAACTGCTAGCACACCGGAACGGATTAGCTCCTCTACACCATACTTTTTCGTTTCCAAAGAAGAATCTTTTAGCCCAACCAGTGCGTGAGAATAATCAACATATCGTGTATCTTTTATGTCGATCCCGTTGTACTGCGGTACGTTTGCTTCCCAGTTCAAACTCCATGTAGTGGAAACCTGTCCACCGCCACCACCAAACAAGTAGCTTTCATTCTGAAAGAAGACAGCAGCCATTTCATCGAGAGATGGAATGTAGTCATCAATAGATTTTTCCCTCCATCTATTTCGAGAAAATTCAGTGCGAAGAACAATCAAAGGCTCCGCCGCAAGCGGACGGAGTATGAACAGCCATTTTTTCTGAG
>NZ_JBJPHS010000236.1:0-1941 GCF_052939495.1 Phormidesmis sp. 146-12
GAGCCTTCTTACGCCCCAAGGGGCGGGGAATTTACCCCTGATGAGATTAAAAAGGGGGACGTTGATCAGAAAGTTGCCCATTGCCCATTTCTTCTTTATGATTCGAGTTTTGTTGGTAGACGATCAAGCGCTCATTCGGGAAGGCCTCCGCACTCTGCTGGACGCAAAACCCGATCTGATGGTGGTTGGTGAGGTCGCAAACGGACAGCAGGCCGTCGAACAAGTGGTGATTCTTCAGCCCGATGTGGTGTTGATGGATATCCGAATGCCCGTGATGGATGGAGTGGCGGCGACCAAAATGATCGCTCAAGACCATCCCAAAACAAAAGTGCTGGTGCTGACGACCTTTGACGACGATGAATATGTGTCGCAAGCGATGCAGTACGGCGCGAAGGGCTATTTGCTCAAACACACTCGCTCTGAGGAGTTGGCGCAGGCGATTCGAGCGGTGCATCAGGGCTATACACAGATGGGGCCGGGACTATTTGAAAAAGCGATCGCCTATGCCCAATCTACTCCGTCTGCCAAAAGCCTGCCTCCAGAGCTTGCCCAACTGAGTCCCAGAGAACGCGAGGTTTTATGTCTGATCGCCAATGGAGCCAGCAACCGAGAGATTGCTCGATCGCTCTACATTTCTGAGAGAACGGTCAAAAATCATGTCACCAGCATTCTCAGTCGGCTCAACTTGCGCGACAGAACTCAGGCTGCGATGTTTGCCAGTGCTTTTTTGTCGCTGCTCAACGATTCAGAGACTCCCAAACTTTAGCAAGGATTGAGCGTTTGATAATCTGCAATTCTGGCGGTTCAAACCGCGCCTACCAGAACGCAGTCTGCCTTGCTAAAATCGCATCCTATTCAGCGAGTTCTCCAAAGCGATCGCGATACTGCTGAAGTAACACCGCCATCTCTTGACTTTGCTGCTCGGCTTGTTCGGCTCGTTGACGTTCCTGTTCGGCTCGTTGACGTTCCTGTTCGGCTCGCGCTTGTTCTGTTTCAAACCTTTGATTGATTTCGGTAAACGAGAAAAAGGGCGTTCCGTCAGGGTGATAAAGTTGCAGTTCTTCGGCCAGCCCAAATCGAATCCCTAATCGCGGACTGACCCAACCCTCGATCGTTTCGATTTCATCCAGCAATCCATCTTCTGATCGCAGCCAACCTCTGAGACGAATGCGATCGGGATCATATTCGTAGTATTCCTCTACGCCGTAGCTGTTGTAAAAAAGCAGTTTACGATCCATTTCTCGCCGCGTATTGCTGGGCGAAAGGACTTCAAATACGACTTGCGGCGGTATGTTGGCTTCTTTCCACTGTTGATATGAGCCTCGATGGCCCTTGGGTCTACCAAACACAACTAACGCATCCGGGGCAGTACAAAGGGTGTTGTTGCCCTCGATCGGATACCACAACAAATCTCCCGCTACAAAAACGGTTGCATCTTCGGCAAACAACCATTCCAGATTTTGTTCGATCACGACGATCCAATGGAACTGCTTTGTGTTGTCCGCCATTGGCTTGCCGTCACTTTCTGGATAAAACAATTCGGAGGAGGTGAGTGTAGGTTGCTGAGGGGTCATTGCCAAAATCCTTGCTTGCAACTCGATCGGCTGACTTTAGTATAGAAACTTTCCAAAGATTCCTACGCGACGTAGATTTTAGGGCGCTGCTTATCGAAACGGAGGAGAGAAAATTAGACCGCCTTTGGTCGAGAGGTTGTTTTGTCCGCGCGGTAGATTGAGTTGAGTTTTGGAGCCGAGGTTACGATCGTAGATCTCGCCATAGTTGCCCACTTGTTTAATAATTCTGGCTGCAAAAGCATTGTCCATTCCAGCCCCTTTACCCAGATCCCCTTCTGATCCCAAAAAGCGCTTGATAGTCGGATCGGTGCTCTTCACCTGCTGATCAACGTTTTGAGACGTAATCCCCAACTTCTCAGCCTCAAAT
>NZ_JBJPHS010000237.1:0-1938 GCF_052939495.1 Phormidesmis sp. 146-12
GTTGTGTACGCCCAGCATGGGTGTGATCTAATGGGGTGAAAGTCCCCTGTGGTGGAACCAGCGTCCAAATGAACCTAAAAGTTCCGAGCGACGATAACCACTAGCTTAAGGCAAGGGTACTCTCGCGAGGGAGGGTCTGGAGGAAGCCAGCGGCAAACCGACGAGCCGACGAACAGAAACGTCATAGAAGGCTGAGACCTCTGGGTGAGTTGGCACAACACAACGAAACCCTCGGTTCAAGGGGCACAGTAAATGACGCGGTTGCGGCGGGACAGATCATGCTCTTATCTGGGGAGGTCTGCCTAACGGCAGTTTGAGGAACTAGGGGAGTCGGACTGAGGGCTGTCTGGAAACGGATAGAGCACCCACCGAACCCTACGGTGGCTCAAACAGCACAGCGAGTAGCAATACTTGATGGGGAGTTAGGCAGAAGTCAGCAGAGTCCATAGTAGTTCCCCCCGTGGGAGCGAAGGGACAAACATGAACGAACTAAGGAGGAGCCATGAACAACTCAAGCTCATCAATGAACCCGGATGGGGGAGATGATGCTTGGCGTGCGGACATCCAGCCAGCCTTAGACAACCTGATGGCACGAATCTTAGAGCGCGACAATGTGAAACGAGCCTGGGAACGAGTGAAATCGAACAAAGGGTCACCCGGCAGTGACGGGATGACCTTAGAAGATTTTCCTGCCTATGCCCGCGAACATTGGCAAGAGATTCGCCAATCCCTGCTTGATGGCAGCTACCAACCCCGTCCAGTACGACGGGTGGTGATTCCTAAGCCGAGAGGCAAGGGAGAGCGAAAATTGGGGGTTCCTTGTGTCGTAGACCGAGTGATCCAACAAGCCATCTTGCAGGTACTTACGCCAATCTTTGACCCAGCGTTTTCTGAGTCAAGCTATGGCAGCCGACCTCACCGTTCGGCTCATGGAGCAATCCAACAGGTAGAAAACGATGGTCAAAGCTGGATATCGGATTGTGGTGGACTTAGATCTGGAGAAATTCTTTGATACAGTCAATCATGATGTTTTGATGTCCCGCGTGGCTCGAAAAGTTACTGATAAGGTGCTTTTGGGGTTAATTGGTCGTTACCTGCGAGCCGGGGTACTGGTCGGAAGTACCGTTGAACCGACCGAATGGGGAACACCCCAAGGGTCTCCACTTTCACCCTTGCTGTCCACTATTCTTCTAGATGATTTGGACAAGGAGCTAGAAGCGAGAGGGCATCGCTTTGTTCGCTATGTCGATGATCTAGTGATCCTAGTCAAAAGCAGACGAGCAGGGCGACGAGTGATGGCAAAAATCAGCCGTTACTTGACCCAAAAGCTGAAGCTCAAAGTGAATCGGGAAAAGAGTCGAGTGGTCAAGATTGAGGAGTTGAATTATCTCGGATTTACGTTCCGAGGCATTCGTATCTTCGCCTCTGACCAAGCTTTGCAAGACTTCAAACACCGATTGCGCGGCTTCACGTCTCGCAGTTGGGGAGTCTCAATGAGCGAACGTTTCGAGCGCTTGAACCGATATCTACGGGGGTGGATGAACTACTTCGGCATTTCTCAGCACTACACCCCAATCGAAGAGTTAGATGGGTGGTTAAGGCGACGGATTCGCATGGGCTACTGGAAACAGTGGCGCAGACCGAGAACGCGCATTGCCAACCTACTCAAGTTGGGCACCAGTAAGCGTCATGCGATTTTGACAGGCATTAGTCGTAAAGGCTATTGGCGGTTGTCAAAGACGTTGGCGACGCAAACGGGAATGACGAATGAGTGGTTGGAACAGCAGGGATTATTATCGATTGTGCAACTTTGGAAGAAAGTCCAAGGTTACGCTTAATCATCAGTGTTTGTTTGCTCATCTTCATGAACCGCCCATTGCGGACCCGCATGATGGGTGGTGTGGGAGGGGAGAGTTAATTGCTCTCCTCGACCCGATT
>NZ_JBJPHS010000238.1:0-1936 GCF_052939495.1 Phormidesmis sp. 146-12
AACGAGAAATATTGTCTCAAAGTCCCCCAAAATTGGGGGGTTGGGGGGCAGAAGCGATGAACAACGAAGCGAGAGAACTCCAGCGAATTCCCGTCCTTTTTATTAGCTTCTTGCATAGCAAACGATACAAATTTTCTCTCTTGGGTCGAGTAAGATAGTTGGGTCTTCTTGATATGCTATGAAAATCACTTAGGGCACAGGCTCTGGCTTGTCAGTCCAGACTGAATTTATGTCTCAACCCACTCTTTTTAGCCAAATTGAGACAACGCTCCAGAGAGAGACGATCGGGCAAATCCGCGTCGGTCACCATCTCTTATCCATTGGCTCAGAACATGGTGCGCTGCTTGGCACTGCTGAAGAACAATCTTTGATCGCCGCCCCTCAGCCAACGCCACTCGTGCAGGTGCCGCGTGCTTTTGTAGGGTTGTTGGGTCGGCAGACGGAAATTGAATCCGCGATCGCCGCTCTGCAAGCTCATCAGACGGTGGAGTTTTATGGAGAATCAGGAGTCGGCAAAACGGCTCTGTTACGCCATCTGTCTCATCATCCCCAAGTCACGACTTCTCACGCCGACGGCATTCTCTATCTCCAGGGGCACCCTGCGATCGGCGATCGCCTGCAATCTCTATTTGACACGTTCTACAACTGCCCTACGGTTAAGCCCGCAGCCGATATTCGTCAGGCCCTCCAGGACAAAGAGGTGCTTGTTTTAGTAGACGACCCTCAACTCAGCGCTGACCATCTGCAACAACTTATGGCAGTCTTGCCCAACAGTACCTTTGTGATCGCGTCTCAGACTCGGCGATTTTGGGGAGAAGGCCGGGCGATCGCTTTAGAAGGACTGTCGTTAGAAGAAAGTTTGGTGCTGATAGAGCGAGAATTGGGGCGACCGATTCCACCCGAAAATTTTGAGACAGCCAAATCAATCTGGCATCTCCTCAAAGGACATCCTCAGCGACTGTTGCAGGTAGCCGCCTTGATTCGAGAAGACAAAGTTGCCTTTGTACAGGTGTTGGATCATTTGCAAGAAGGGGCAGCGCGATCGCTGACTCGAATGATTCTGTCAGCTTTGCCCAAAACTCAACGCTGGATCGTGGCGGCTCTGGTAGCGATCGGAGAAGTGGGATTATTATCTGAGCAAATAGCTGCTATCACTGGGCCGCCCAATCCGCAGGCAAGTTTGCAGGCTCTGTTGCAGCGTCATTTGATTCAGATGAATGGCTACCGCTACTGTCTGTCGTCTAGTCTGAGGACAATTTTGCAAGACGACTTTAACCCGACTCCCTGGATGGAGCGGACGCTAACCTATCTGATTCCCTGGGCAGAGCGACACGAATCTCTCATAGAAGCGCTGTTGACGGAGCGTGAAATTATTTTACTCACTTTGCAGTGGGCGATCGAGAAGGAGCGTCATCTAGAAGCGCTGAAACTGGTGCGATCGATCGAGGGCGCTCTGGCGCTTGGCAAGCAGTGGGAAACTTGGAGGCGAGTTCTCCATTGGGGCTTGCAGGCTGCCTGGGCTTTAGAAGATCCAGCGGCGGAGGCGTGGGCGCTTCATCAATTGGGGACGCTGGCACTCTGTCAAGAAGATGTGACGACGGCCTATGATGGTTTGTCTCAAGCGCTGGCGCTGCGATCGACAATTGACGATCCGATCGGTTTGATGGTTACCCAACACAATCAAGAGCATCTCAAAGCGACGACTCTACCAACTGGACGCTCTCAATTTTTGATCTTTGGGAGTCAAGTCAGAGTTTATGTAGCGTTGGGCATCATTGCTTCAATCGTGTTTGGCATTTCGGGGCTGGTAGGAGTGGCGATCGCTAACCGACTGGGACAGCCCTCTGTAGAAACAACCGTCACGCCTAATCAAATTCAATAGATCGCAAATAACGTATTGTTCCGTCAGTTCGACAAAGTTTTTTTGCTTCGTTGC
>NZ_JBJPHS010000239.1:0-1894 GCF_052939495.1 Phormidesmis sp. 146-12
TCTGAGCCTTCTTACGCCCCAAGGGGCGGGGAATTTACCCCTGATGAGATTAAAGCGAATACCATCACAATGATTCTTAAAGTCCAATACAAGTAGCGTCAAACATTCTTCAAACAAAGAAGAATTATCAGTTGCTACATGAATAAACTCAAAATCAGTAAATCCCTTCCCTTTTAAGACAAAAGTGTAGACAGGTTTTTTACCGCGCGAAATGTAACCTAGGAAATCATCATCCTCACTGTCGATATGACCAATAATTCCAGCAATGTGCTTTAAGTTCTCAATAAGAAACTCAAATATTCCGACCTCATGAGGTACCTGACCTGTTCGCACAATTGTCATCCCATAGGGCGTGTTGTAATTGCTTGACTGATGCGTTTTATTTGACTCTAAAGCTAGTGCATACTCAACCAAAGCAGATGTGACAATCATTGAATCATTGATAAGTCCAGGACGGTGTTTGCGGATAATTGCGCTGATGACAAGCCAACGATCGGGATCATCCTTTGCAAGGGTAGAAAGATGACGGCTGCTGAATATGCGCTTCGCGATGTGAATAAGCCGATCGGCATTTCAACCTATCAACTCAAAGGCTCTTTACCGGAACCGTTTCAGCAAAGTTTACCCAGCATCGAGCAGTTAGAGATGAAACTAGATACGATCGCGGCAGCAGTTGTTTCTGAAGAAGACACAGACGCTTGAACAGGTTCACAATATTATCTGAGCAACTGCCAAGAATTCCTTTTACATAATCTGACAGCTTCTCTTCAATTTTGCTAGGCAGCTTTAGGCGTAGGATACGAACCGATTTGGAACCCATGTCGGTTTAAATCTTGATTGAGTCGTGAAATGTGAATGTAATGCGTCAAATCCTAATATTGGTAAGGTTCTCAACTCTTCTCGCCGAGAACAGCGATCGCTAATGAAGAAAGCGGTAGTGTTGATCGAGGGCTGGGCGGATCTCATTACCCCTGAGCAAACCATCTGCTCGATGTCCGCGCATGGCAACGGGTTTGAAGGTTTCTAGCTCAGTTTGCAAGAAAATCAAGTTGAAACCAGCATCTTGCCGCGAGAGTGACACGAAGCCATCCGCAGACATCTCTTCACTGAAACCAAAATGCTGCTTGACGAACTCAGCCGACGCTGTGACATCATCGACGTTGAGTGAGATAGCGGATGTGGTGATCTGCATCAATCCTCCTCCAAATCAGTGTTATTTAACTTAGCGATCGCGCTTTAACCATCAGTAGCGCTAACCCATCCGGCGTGATCACCTCACCCACATCCACAAATCCGGCTCGTCGATAGCATCGAATTGCCCGCTCATTGTTGGGTGAAGGGTCGGTCTGCACTTTGGTCACTGCCGGATCTTGGAAAAGTTGCTCTACGAAGGTCTGAATCATTGCACGACCCAAACCGCGACCAAGTTGCTCCGAGTTACATAGAAACTGGTCAATGCCTCTCGCACCCGGATCGGTTTCCTGTTCCCACCACCCATCCCCCGCTCCCATCACGATGTAAGACTGGATAAATCCAATAGGTTCATTTTCAAGTAAAGCAATGTAAGCTTGTGTGGTCGATTCGCCGGTTATAGAAGGTAGATACTCACACTCCACATCGGCGTAAGTTTTAGGATTGTCCCACCATTCTGAGACATGCGATCGATGTAGCCACTCATGTAGCATTGGCAGATCGGAAGCAACCAACGGTCTAAAAGAAATCACTTTGATTGAATCCTCGTTTTAAGAAAATGCACTCTCTCCATCTATCGGCTTAGCTGAGCGGCGACAGATAACCTTTGCATCAACACCGAGATTTTTCACCCGTCCGCTCCAGCGCGTTGTGTACGCCCAGCATGGGTGTGATCTAATGGGGTGAAAGTCCCCTGTGGTGG
>NZ_JBJPHS010000240.1:0-1845 GCF_052939495.1 Phormidesmis sp. 146-12
TAAGCGGTCGATGGCTTTCTTGTCTATTTCTCCTCTAAATTTGTCCGAACCATTGATCTTTGAGAGTGTCCAGATTGTTCAAGACTTGATAGCAACGACAACCACCCGGACAGGACTGAATGTGTTTACAACCATTCTTGACAAGACTTATCAAACGGGGCGAAAAGTGGCTGAAGACTTCAAATCCAACATGAAGATTGTCTTTGATGAGTTCTTGCCTCAGTGGAATTACACGGCAAAGCCAGAATTACAGGTTATTTAATCCACGATCCTAAGCATCTGACTCACCATGTGAGCGTGAACCCAAACCCCTGCCATTTCACCATAGGGCGTGTCAAAGCTGTCTCTGGCAACGGGAGCCGTGTAGCCAATTAGAACGATGCGAGCGCGCACCATGTCCGCCGTTACCTGTCCATCTAGCACTTGCTGAAGCAATATTTTTTGTCCGGGTGGTGCAGCGCGATAGTTCAGCATGATTTGATTGGTTGCATCTACTGGTCTGTCAAAGTTAGATTGAGGGATAATCAGGGGATGAAGTCCTAGGTTGAAATGATCATGCCTCAAAAGAAATACATCGTTTCCCTCAAAGCTGAAGAACGGCAGTTTCTAGAACACTTTACCACCACTGGAAAAGCGTCAGTCGCTGCCGTTAACCTCTACTCAGAAAGCAGGGGCATTGGGTCAGTCTTTCTTCTTCAAGCTGAATTTTCCCATGCATGACTCAACCCATTTCATGAAGAGACCTTCTACCAAACAGTTTGGGTGCATTCTCAACTAGCTCCTTTAGAACCAGAAACCTGATCGAGTGCTGGGAGAAAAGATAGCCGAAAGGACAAAGACTAATCTAATCGACGGTTAGACAGGGCTTTTAAGGCTTTTATCGAGCGATTACAGACTTCAACAGTCAGCCGCAGGCGCAAACAGGGTGCGTTTGTGAACTCGCGATGTAGCTGTAGCAATGTCATGCCCTTCAAGGGTGTAAACTTTGCCATTTTTACGGGTAATTTCAGGCTGGCGGCAAGTCCAATCTGAAGGACTCGCGCTGCTGCATGGCTATTCTCGCTCACATCCTTATTGCAAAGGACAACAAGCCATGTTTCAAATCCACAAGCTGAGTCAACAATCTTTCCATTCTCGACCTTCAATCTCACCTGCAACGGACAGCAATCAATTAGCAGTGGGGGGAGGAAACCTATGGCGCTCCTAATTACTCGTTCTTCCCCTGCATCTCAAAAGGCTAAGTTTGCTCAACAGATTCAACAGGAGTTTGTTGAGGGCAGCGCGATCGCACCCGTCCTCTATCAATGCGCCACCCAACTGGTTGCAGATACAGAACTACTTGCGGGGGGTGATGTTGCCTACCCAATTCATGAGACCCTCAACTGGAAGCTGACTCGCTTTGGGCATCAAGCGCGCACTACTTTATATGCCGTTTTACTCACCCAGGAAGACGGTTCCTGCTGGCAAGCCAAACTTAGTTGTCCGCGACGGAATGCTAAGGATCGTGGATTAAATAACCTGTAATTCTGGCTTTGCCGTGTAATTCCACTGAGGCAAGAACTCATCAAAGACAATCTTCATGTTGGATTTGAAGTCTTCAGCCACTTTTCGCCCCGTTTGATAAGTCTTGTCAAGAATGGTTGTAAACACATTCAGTCCTGTCCGGGTGGTTGTCGTTGCTATCAAGTCTTGAACAATCTGGACACTCTCAAAGATCACCCCTTGACACACGCGAGAGACATGAGGAAATAAACGATGTTCAATGGGATTGTACTTGGACGTATAAGGGGGATCTAAGTACAGGACAAAAGCTTGCAAAAACTAAGCAGGAAAGGGTTTCATGAG
>NZ_JBJPHS010000241.1:0-1797 GCF_052939495.1 Phormidesmis sp. 146-12
ACTCACGGTTCGCTCATTTTCAGGGAGGGTCGTCAGATTGCGGACCCAAGCGAGTATAAATTTCAATTGAGAAATTCATCAACTGCAACACTCGTTGCTGAAGCAGATTCAGACTGGAGAGATCAACATAGACCTCTCCTTTAGCATGAATCAGAACGAGCGTGATTTCCTTGAAACTCTCCAGCACTTTTTCTGCGGTGGGTTGAGCAGTAGACCGCTTGGGATTGCCTGCATATAGCCCCGCTAACTCTGCCTGTTCGAGTGCTAGGGAGCGACGCACCTGAAACTCAACTAAGGTCAAGAGTCGCAGTCCGATAGACAGGAGTCTGATTAATCCTTTGATATGGTCTTCGCGTTGCAGGAACATCGGCTTGAGTGAGAGGGGCTGCCCTTTGAGCCGACCAAACTGCTGCTCAATCATATACTCCTGTCGATAAGCGATGACTGCCTGAGATAGCGATAAGTCCGCTTGAGGCTGATTCGTGGCATAGACTCGCCAACCGAGTTGCTGCATTTGTTGCTCAACCGCTGTGAGGTCGAGCGTAAAGTCTACTTGAAATCGGCGTTGCTCAACGACCTGCGCCGGTCTATTGCCATACTTTCGTTGTGCAACTTGGGTGATTTGTACTGGATAGTTCAACGCAAACAGAGACGTGACGCGATGCTTGGCGATAATTCGCTCGGTCGCCTCGGTCAAACTTTCGAGGTCGCCAAACGGTTTCTTGCCGCGACCCGGTTGATTCAGTGCTGCTAACTCAGACTGTGCTTGGTCAATTCGAGCTTGCAAAGCTTGCTTTTGGGCATTGCCGTGAGCTATCGAGTACACAACCAAGCGGCGCTCTGTCCAAGTCCATTCTGTTTTCTCGACTGGCATTGCGCAGACGGACTCTTGTTCATAGCCCTCAGCAATCAGCGTGGTTGTACCATTTGCATAATCATAGTAGGTCGGCTCTAATCCGACCTGTTTGGCTTGGACAAGACTCAGATACTCCTGCATCTGGGCATCACTTACCTGCATTTTCGACAATGGACACAAATAGTAATCGCCCCCCGACGCAATCAGATATCTTGTGTTCAAGCTACTCATCTTACAATCGCCCACATACATCAGTCCAGTCACGTTGAGCGTTTGTCTAACTTGTTCAACTGCCGGGGCATACAATGGGTCATCTGCCGCGTTGCCTGCGACAATCTCACTCACAATCGGCAATCCCAATGGGTCTAAGCTCGCCATCATCAGTTTAAGTTGGCACAAGTCCGGTCGAGGGTCTTTGCTATGTCCGCGTTGAAACAGTCCATCTTCGCTCGCACTCCAAAATCCACTGGTGGTTGTACTATCGAGTCGAACCCGCTCTGGGCGCAGGTCATACACTTGAATCTGTCGCTGCGTCAGGCTTGCCTCAAACTGCCGCCAGTCGCCATCATCGCTCAAATATCGCAACACCCCTTCTAAGCGATCATCACTCCAATCGAGTGCTCGAATCTCCTGTCCTAAACTGCCTCCAAGCGTCTCAAGATGATGCTCTACCCATCCTTGTACCTGGTTCAACCGATGATCCGCTTGCGACAAGATGTGACTCAGCCAGACCACAGCAACGGTGCCTAAACTCACTCCCTGCCAATTGCCGTGCTGTGGGAAGTGTTCATCCAGCAGGGCTTGCACCCCCATGCGCTCTAACTGGGCTAGCAGTAAGGGAATGTCATCTACTCGTTCGGTTGTGATGCTGACGGGATGGCTCATTGCCAAACTTTAGCTCAATCTGCTGACCTTGCTCAAAAATGGGCGAACCGTGAGTT
>NZ_JBJPHS010000242.1:0-1689 GCF_052939495.1 Phormidesmis sp. 146-12
TTGACATACTCACCGTCCTAAAGGAGCGGTGATTCTTGACGCTTCGCCGACTGATGCTATCGAAATAGTCTTACTCTGTCTCTGCGTCCGTTTAGAGTCTCCCAATGCCCTATGGCGACTTGATTCTATATTCTTCGCTGCATTCTCATCTCGGTCATGGTCAGTGCCACAATTCAGGCATCGAACCGACCGAATTGTTAGATCCAGCTTGCCCCATTTGAAACCGCAATCTGAACAAACCTGGCTAGTCGGTTCCCATCGGTTGATGACATGAAACTCTCTGCCAAACTTTTCAGACTTAGCCTCACACAGCGCTCTAAACGCTCTCCAGCCTTGCAGACTGATTGACCTCGCAAGCTTGCGGTTTTTCACCATCCCCGACACGTTCAAATCTTCCAGCACGATCGCTTGGTTTTCGCTCACGATTTTAGTAGACAGTTTGTGCAAGAAATCCTGGCGGATATGCGCAATCTGATTGTGTCGTTTAGCAATCTGAATTCTGGTTCTGTTTCTGCGATTCGACCCTTTTCGTTGACGCGCCAGTTTCTTTTGAAGCTTGCGAATCCTCCGATCGTGCTTTGAGTAGTCAGGGCTAAAAGCCTTTTCACCGTTGCTCATCACCGCGAAAGTCTGGATGCCCAAATCAATTCCGATACTTTGGTTTTTAGCATCGACTTGAACGGGTTCAACTTCCACGACAAAGCTCAGGAAATAGCGGTTAGCGCAGTCTTTGATTACCGTTATAGAACTTGGTGTAGAGGGCAATTCTCTCGACCAAACTGGCTTTAAGTCGCCAATCTTAGCCAGATAGACAACCTCATCGGAAATTCTAAAAGCATTGTCTGTAAAGGTTGCAGACTGCTGGTTAGACTTCTTCTTAAATTTGGGTGAGCCAACCTTTCTGCCTTTTCGTTTCCCAGTCAGAGAGTCAAAAAAGTTTTTGTAGGCAACACTCAACTGTCTTAGAGATTGCTGCAATGGAACCGACGAGACAGACCCTAACCACTCGCGCGCTTCAGTCTTTTTCGTTTGGGTCAGCATTGCAGAAAGCTTGCTGTATCCCAGGAACTTCTCAGACTGCTTGCAGATTGCTAAGGCATCATTCCAAACCACCCGAACACAACCAAACAACTGAGCTAGGCTCTGTCGCTGTTGGTCGGTCGGGTAGAAACGGTATTGATATCTCGCTTTCATTGCCTATGCTAGAATCGGTCTGCTACTCAATTGTACGTTGGTCTGTAAGAAATGACAACCCAGTTACGCAAGGAAAGACACAGCATCTCAAGCCTTAAGATTCATTTGGTCTGTGTCACTAAATATCGTAGAAGCGTATTGACCGCTGAAGGTCTCGCTGTGATTGGGAACTCCTTCAACGAAGTGGCTAAGAAGATGGATTTCCAGATCCTCGAATTCAACGGTGAAGCGGATCACGTTCACGTATTGATTGAGTTTCCGCCTAAACTTTCAATCTCTCAGATGGTGAACGCACTCAAGGGTGTTTCTAGCCGCCGATACGGTCAAGCTGGACACCCTAAACCCTACGGCAAAGATGCCCTCTGGAGTCCTAGCTATTTTGTTAGCTCTGTTGGAGGCGCACCGATTGAAGTGCTGAAGGAGTATATTAGGAATCAAGAAAAGCCGTCCTTTAGCGAAGCGGAGGACGGGGTTTTAGACCCATCTCTCTGATAA
>NZ_JBJPHS010000243.1:0-1558 GCF_052939495.1 Phormidesmis sp. 146-12
CAAAGCCATGACGACGGCTCAAAGTCCCCCATTTTTGGGGGATTTAGGGGGCGAAAGATCTCAGCAATGACAGGATCGACTTGTGTGTACACGGCAGACCTGCCAATTTTGGGGGACTTTGAGATGGAGATTTTCGACAGGAATGCTTGGATTTAGCGTTAACCCTGGAATTGATCGCACACCAGCACGACGACGCTTCTCTTGTGGAGAGTGAGTGCCAGATTGTGAGCGATCGTAAAGTATTTACCCCCTCGACAAGGCAGTAGACACAGAGCTATCTAAGTATTAATCCTTTTTTGTGTAATCTACATGACATCAAATCGAATCAGCGCCACTTTAAATGCAGACGCTCGTCAGACTGTGATGGAGGCGATCGAGACCATCAAGCAAGCCATGCCGTTCTTGTTGCATTTGAGCGCAGAAGAACGCAGAACTTTGCCCAAGGTCGGCGATCGTGCTCGCGGTTTTATCCTCAATTGCCTGGATGCCGCGCAACAACATTCTGGTTGTCTCCCCCGATCGTTTGATGTGGAGGAAATGCAGAAAGATGTGCAGTTGATTGAGGATCTCTATCCGGTGCTAATGGCCCTAATGGAGTTGCATAGCCTGGTGGATGATACCTATTTTGCTGCCCACAGTGAAGCTTATGTTGCGGCACTGAAGGTTTACGATGCAGCCAAATCCCATGACGATATGCCAGGGATGAAGATTGTAGTGGAACAACTCAAGCAGCATTTTGCCCGCCGCAATAAGAAAGAGTCGATCGAGTCTACCCCGGAGCTTGCGCCGACTGTGATTGCTTGATAGAGAGAACAGTCTGTTCACGTCTAAAATTTGCCAACTTTGACAACGTTTCTACCCTCGCGATAGGAACGTTTCTTTTTAAATATCCTCTAATCCGTCACGCGATCGAAACAATCTATTAGAAAAACGGAATGCTCCGTTAGAAAATCAAAGCGATCCATCGTCAGAACGGAATGATCTATTAGAAAAACAGAATGCTCCGTTAGAAAAACAAAAGGATGGAGTGGCAAGACCGGAATGTTTTGTTAGAAAACCAAAATGATTCGTTGTCAGAACGGAATGATCTATTAGAAAAACAGAATGCTCCGTTAGAGAACCGAAAGGATGGGCTGGCAAAACGGAATGATATGTTGGCAAGACGGAACTAAAGATCGCGGCAGTGTAATTCTATAGTTCTATTAACTTCGCGCTATTTATCGATCGGCAGTAACCCCATGTCTACGTCAGGAAATTCATCTGCGATATCTGGCAGTGTTGCAAGTAATGCTAATAGAGAAGATCGTTTGACAGGCTCAATAACTAAACGCTCTCCTTCCTTGCGAATGATTACTTCGTCTGTAGGTAGCTCAAACTCGTGAGGAATCGTTAGCGATTGACTTGTGCCGTCGTGGAATAAATGAATAATTCGCTCTATCGTCATCCAGCAACCTCTTACTGTTTGTCTCTAACTGTCTGCATCTAACATTGTACAAAGCGGCACCTCATCCCTCATCCCTCATCCCTCATCCCTCATCCCTCATCCCTCATCCCTCAT
>NZ_JBJPHS010000244.1:0-1512 GCF_052939495.1 Phormidesmis sp. 146-12
CCAGCCCTCTAAAGGTCATTTGAGCGCTTTTTAATATTTGTTGTCATCCCTGTCATTGCTGGCTTTCAGACCGCTATCGTAAAAGCTGAAAGTCTAATGACCTGCCTTTGAGCCATGATATTGGGGGAAGTGTTTGAGCGGTTCATTGCCGAGAGTCCCTTCTGCGTGATGCTGAGGGTGCTCCTAGAACAGAGTCTGCCCGCCAAGGAAATCGATGAGTTGTTTGAGCAGCAAGCCGAACGACAATATCACCGGGAATTGCTGTTTTCGACGATTGTGAATTTGATGAGTTTGGTGGTTTGTGGCATTTCACCCTCGGTTAACGCCGCCTATCAAGCCAAAGCGAAGGGGATTGGCGTGACCATTCAGTCAGTTTATAACAAGCTCAATGGGATGGAGCCTCAGATCGTCGAAGCCTTACTGCGGCATGTGGTCAAGCGGGTGCAAGGATTGATTGAGAGACTGGGTGGCAGCCTTCCTCCCTTGCTGGAAGGATATCGCGTCAAAATTCTCGATGGCAATCATCTAGCCGCGACCGAACGCCGCCTACAGGTGCTGCGGTCTTTCAACAGTGCGCCCCTGCCCGGTCATGCGCTGGTGATTTTAGATCCGGCGTTGATGTTGGCGGTTGATGTGTTTGCCTGTGAGGACGGTCATGCCCAAGAGCGGGCACTGTTGAGTCGGGTGTTGGCGACGGTAGCCAGTGGAGATTTGTGGATCGCCGACCGCAATTTTTGCACGTTGGGGTTTCTGTTTGGTCTGCATGGGCGGGGGGCAGCTTTGGTGATTCGTCAGCATGGTCTGCTCCCCTACAAAGCGCTCGATGAGTTGGTTTTTGTGGGTGAGAGCGCAACGGGAACGGTGTTCGAGCAATCAGTCCAATTGATTTTCAACGACACATTAAAGGTAAGGCTGCGCCGCATTGTCGTGCGACTCCATCAGCCCACTCGAGATGGAGATGCCGAAATTGCTCTGCTCTCGAATCTCCCCATCGCTCACGCCGATGCGGTGCAAATTGCGGCACTGTATCAAAAACGCTGGCGGATTGAACGACTGGTTCAAGTGCTCGAACAATGTTTCCGAGGAGAAGTCAACACGCTTGCTTACCCCAGAGCCGCTTTGTTTGGCTTTGTCATGGCACTGATTTGCTACAACCTGCTGGCGGTCGCTCAAGCGGCCATGCGCTCTGTGCATGGAGCCGACAAAATTGAAGCGGGCACTTCTCCTTATTATTTAGCGGATGAAGTGCGCCGTGTCTATGCGGGCATGATGATTGCCATTCCGCCACTGCAATGGCAACCGTTGGCTCAGCTTGACGGAGACTCCACCGTTCAGTTTCTTCAACAGTTAGCCGCACAGATGAATTTGTCCAAATTCCGCTCTCACCCCAGAGGAGAGAAGAAGAAAGTCCCCAAACCCGAACGGCAAAAAGACAAACCTCACGTCTCTACTGCTCGATTGCTCAGTCAAGCGAAATCTAAAAAAGATGAAAAAGCACCTTGAAAGGGCTGG
>NZ_JBJPHS010000245.1:0-1508 GCF_052939495.1 Phormidesmis sp. 146-12
TAGAGGTTTGCAGATTTCGTATAGATTTTTTCACTTGGAGAGTGACAGAAGAGGGATACCCCTCTTCTGTCACTCTCCGAGACAAATAAATAGCAAATCAGCAGAATCATCCAGAAGCGTAATCAGGTTTGAACTGATTCATAGCAGCAATTAAATGATTGAATCCCAGCAATAATCGCGAATTAGGGAAAACATCTAACCAGGGGTAAATCAACCAGAATAGTAAGAGGGGTTGGACAATTAAACGTAGATTATTTAAGACATTCTTCCATCCACTCCGATGATTCCATTGCCGATGATCAGAAAAACTACCCGGCTGACTCTCTGGCTCTTTAGTCTCAATTGCATCCGATTGATTCAGGCTCAAAAAGGCGGGAGAGCTTAAACTAATCAGGGTGTAAACACAAAAAATAATCTCCCACCACCGCTCAATATGCTGGAAACTTGTAAATCGATAATCTGTCCAGCCCAACTCCTGTTTACATTGCCGAAATCCATACTCTACCCAAGTCCTTAAACCATACAAGTTCCCTAGAATCCGCTTGAGATTCCCTTGAATGTTTGTCATCACAAAGCTGGTAGAATTCTCTGGCATCGTCTCTGGATCGGTCGTGATCTCCCAGTAAGTTACGGCTCTCTTCTTGCCATAAATGATTTCCCTGATGTATCTAGTCTCTGATTTCTGATTGCTAAAAGTCCTCTCAAATTCACACCACTTATTCGCCCTAACTCCCTGCCCCACAGGCAGCCAGACTGCGTGATTACTTCTAATGGCGACAACATACGCTAGGTTGTATGCTTCCAACTTTCTCAGAAATTCTCTACTCTCCCCATACAAGCTATCTGCCAATACTAGTTCAATCTCAAAGCCCGCTTCCATTAATTCTGTAATAATCTCTGAAGCTAACTCTGTTTTTGTTTTATATTGATCTCCTGCTTTTAGAGTTCCTTTGGGCTTGAATACTTTTACCATCAGTGGAAAGGTGATGTTCGAGTAAACTCCGTAGGCATTGACTGAAACGATGCCGTTATCGACTTTTCCCACACTCCCTAAATATTGTCTCGCCACATAATCGGTCGTCTTACCCTTTTTCCTGTCTCCGGTCTCATCGATCAATACGGTAATCTTTTTGCCCTTTAATGCCTGCTTTAGTTTCTGGATTCTTTTTTGGCTTAATTCTTCTACTGACCATTCTGAAACTGCTAGAAAATGATGCAATGATTGGGCTGAGTTGATACTGACTGCTTTCGCGATCTCTGGTAATGATTTCTTTTTGATCGGGGACAGGATTCCCAAATGCAAATATTTGAAGCATTCGTAGTTTCTGACTTCCTTAAACAGGTCTTTGTACTCGGCACAATAGTCATCGATGAACGCAACGGTTGCCTGAGCCTCTCTGGGCAAATGCTTGAGGATTTGTAACTCTACATCCATTGTCCTACCTACCTTTCAGGGGTTCTCTGATTCTACTTTCTATTTAAGGTACTCGGAGAGTGACAGAAGAGGG
>NZ_JBJPHS010000246.1:0-1497 GCF_052939495.1 Phormidesmis sp. 146-12
GAAAGGTTTCCTATAATGACTGCATGAGCAAGGCTACATCAATTTAGGAGTTCAGCATGACGATTGATACACTCAGCCAGAAAAGCGCGATCGCCAAATGTGCAGAATTGGCAACACTCATCGATCGACACACAGACAGCAAGGGAGGCATTTATTATCCAACTGCGATCGATTCCTTAGTCTTTGTGCGATGCGATACTTGTACAACCATCCAAACAGTCAGCGAACCGTTGTTTGCTATGGCGGCACAGGGCGAAAAGAAATTATCGCTGAATGAGGAAAACTTTCAATATGGTGTTGCTCAATATTTGGTGATGCCAGTGGATTTGCCGTTGAGCGTCTGCATGATCGAGGCGACACCCGATCAACCCTATCTCGGCTTGAAGCTGAAGCTAGACCCAGTTCAACTCTGTGAGATTATTGCTCAAACAAACCGAGACAACGATCGCAAAGAAAACTCGGTCAGAGGCTGGTGCGTTAGCGATGCCAATCCGTCTTTGCTGGATTGCATCATCCGGTTAATCAACCTGTTAGAGACACCACAGGATATCCTGTTTCTCGCCCCGATGATGATCCGCGAAATTTATTACCGTCTACTCACCGATCACCAAGGTGAAACTGTTCGTCAGGTTGCCACCGCTGGCAGCAACATGCAGCGAATTGCAGAAGTAATCAGACAAATTAAGGCAGAGTTTAGCCAGCCGTTGCGGGTTGAGGATCTCGCTGAACAAGCGAATATGTCTACGGCATCGTTCCATCGCCATTTCAAAGCAGTCACCTCAATGAGTCCGCTGCAATACCAAAAACAATTGAGATTGTTAACCGCACGTCAGATGATGCTGGCTGAGGCGATCGATGCAACTCAAGCTGCTTATCAAGTCGGGTATGAGAGTACTTCACAGTTTAGCCGCGAATATGCCCGCATGTTTGGTGCGCCGCCTATCCGGGATGTTGAACGTTTACGGACAACCGAAACAGTACTGAGTAGGTGAACGGAATTAAACTAGCGATGGAGGTAAGCTGAAGAGCTGCCCATCAAAGTTATTCCAGCCATACCAACCTTGACCTCAGTTTTGATGACGAAAGCCTTTAATTCGACCATCTGACCATCGCAAAAGCGCCAGACATCGCAGTACGAGAATGAGCCACCTTCCCGTCTTCATCCTTCATGGTAATGTCGCCGAGTGCCGTGACGAAATCACCCTCAGCGATTAAGTTCGCGACCATGAACTTTGGCGGCTCTATGTATGTCGTTGCCATCCATTGGCGGACAGCTTCTTTTCTGTTAAGGGTCTTGTCGCCTACAAATATCCATTCCATGTCGTCGTTGCAGAACGATAGGAATCCTTCATTGTTTCCTGAGCGCGATCGCCGCATTTGCCTCTAATAAAATTGCTTTGTTTTTCTCTGACATCTGAATCTCTCCATAGGTTTTAGCTCGTAATTGCAGTAACGCGGATCTCAATCCGCATCGTTGGAAGTCCAAGAGCCACAACT
>NZ_JBJPHS010000247.1:0-1467 GCF_052939495.1 Phormidesmis sp. 146-12
AATTGCAGTAACGCGGATCTCAATCCGCATCGTTGGAAGTCCAAGAGCCACAACTCCTACTTGTGTCCAAATTGGGGCATGGTTGGGCATGTAATGACGAAATAGCTTGACCATCACATCGTTAACCTCCGGAGGAAACCCGCCAACATGGTAAGAATTAATGTGGACAACATGCTCCCAACCCGCACCAGCAGTCGCCAAGGTTCGCTCTACGTTCCGAAACGCCTGAGCAATTTCGTCTGCGATCGATTCGGGAATTTGCAGATCATCATTCCAGCCGCCTTGTCCTGATGTCTCTACTCGATCGCCAATTTTTACGGCTTGCGAGAAATGCAATTCATTCAGCATGTATTCGCCATAACCGGGAGTAACAAAAAACTTGGGCTGATTCATGGTGTTCCTTTGTATAGTACGTTTGACTGTGGTGCGATCGCAACTATCATTAAGTTGCTAAAAGGACTGCTATGAATCCTTTAGGGTTCACGCCAGCGGTAATCCACTGGCACCCAGGCATACCCTTGATCTGCTGCCCGAAGGTGTCCAACGCCGGGAAAGGGCAAATGTGCGCCTGCTACCAAAATTCGGGATGCTTCCGCTCTCGCAAACTGTGTTTTGCGTTGTGCCACAGCAGCATTGGCATCGACATCGTAAGCAACTGTAATTTCTGGCTTGGGAAATTGCACCGAAACAAAGTGAACAATATCGCCCCAAAACTCGATGCTCTCGCCCTTGCTTGCCGCCACGTAGCAGCTATGACCAGGAGTGTGTCCGGGTGTGGGATGCGCGGTGATTCCCGGTAGCAGGGCTGTCTTGCCAGAAAACGATTTCACCTTGCCTGCATCTAAATAAGGTTTGACCGTTTTCGCGGCTTCGTCAAAGTACTTTTCAGCAACGTTGAATCGCGTGGCATTCGCTCGATCGAACCAGAAATCGATCTCTGGCTTACCAACATAGAGCGTGGCGGCAGGAAACATCCGTTGACCAGCTTTGACCAGCCCCCCACTATGATCGGTATGAATATGAGTCAGGAGGATTGCATCAATTTCGTTAGGCGTATAGCCTGCTGCCTTTAACGATGTTTGAAGCTTGCCACCCAGTTTTGCACCAAAAAAGGTTCCGGCTCCCGTGTCCACGAGTACTTGTTGATCTCCAGTGTCGATCAAGAAAGCATTAATTGATGCCTCGACAGGATTAGTCAGAAAGTTTTTCTGAAGCAGGCGATCGGTTTCTGTTGGGTTCGTATTCGACAGCAGCGTATGCAGATCTTGGGGGAGTGTGCCGTCGCTCAAGGCTGTAATTGTGAAATCACCTAACTTAAATGGATAGACACCTGGCACTTGAGCGATCGCACTTTTGCCCAGTGATACTGCTGGAAAAAGACAAGAGATCACAATCGTTAGCACTGTGGTTGCAATCGCTATCATCAGTCTAGAAAACATATTAGAACCCTTTTAGCGATAAAGGACT
>NZ_JBJPHS010000248.1:0-1393 GCF_052939495.1 Phormidesmis sp. 146-12
TTCCGCAACGTCAGATTTGCAGTCAGGACTGTCAGGGAATTGAGGTGAAAAAGGCTGACTCCAAGCCTGTGATCGATCAGCGTTGGGCTTCTTTAGAATCCTTAAAAGGTCAGCTTCCCTCATAAGATAGCGTTAGAGACTGGGACAGTAGTGTACGGTGTTAGTAAGACTTTAACTGCTGACCGGGCTAAATGCTCCTCCATGATCTATGAGCTTCAGCGACGAATTTAATCTGCTGCTTCGGGCCCGCTATCCGGTGATCTACATTCCCACCCGTGAAGAAGAGCGTGTGGAAGCAACGATCGCTCAGTGTGCCAAAAATCAGGGCGATCGGGCCGTGTATATCTGGGATTTTGTCGATGGCTATCAAGGCAATCCCAATGATCTCGGTGTTGGCAAGCGCAATCCGCTCCAAGCGCTAGAATTTGTCGAGAAGCTACCCGCCAGTGCCGCCGCAATCTTTGTTTTACGAGATTTCCATCGATTTCTAGAGGACGTTTCGATCTCACGTAAGCTGCGAAATCTGGGGCGGTTGCTGAAGTCTCAACCCAAAAATCTCGTCTTACTGTCTCCCAACGTTTCGATTCCAGACGACCTGAGTGAGGTGCTGACCGTTCTGGAGTTTCCCTTACCGGGCGCGATCGAGATCAAAACAGAGATTGACCGACTGTTAGGAGCAACGGGACAACGACTGGAACCCAAAGTTTTGGATGAGCTAGTGCGATCGTGTCAGGGACTCTCAACCGAGCGGATTCGCCGGGTTTTAGCGAGAGCGATCGCCCTACATGGTGAACTGCAACCCGAAGATGTCGATCTGATTTTGGAAGAAAAGCGACAAACCATTCGACAAACCCAAATTTTAGAGTTTTATCCTGCAACAGAGAATATCTCTGACATCGGAGGACTGGATAACCTGAAAGACTGGCTGCTGCTGCGGGGTGGCTCTTTTTCAGAACGGGCACGACAGTATGGCTTGCCTCATCCCAGAGGTTTGTTGCTGGTCGGAATTCAGGGAACTGGGAAATCACTGACGGCAAAAGCGATCGCCCACCACTGGCACCTGCCGTTACTGCGATTGGATGTGGGTCGGCTATTTGGCGGGCTGGTTGGCGAATCTGAATCGCGTACTCGTCAAATGATTCAACTATCAGAAGCGCTGGCTCCCTGCATTTTGTGGATCGACGAGATCGACAAAGCGTTTTCTGGACTGGATAGTCGAGGCGATGCGGGAACCTCCAGTCGCGTCTTTGGCACCTTCATCACCTGGCTGGCAGAAAAAACTTCTCCTGTCTTCGTTGTGGCGACGGCCAACAACATTCAATCCCTGCCGCCCGAAATGTTGCGGAAAGGTCGATTTGATGAAATTTTCTTTGTCGGTCTGCCTGCTCAAGAA
>NZ_JBJPHS010000249.1:0-1368 GCF_052939495.1 Phormidesmis sp. 146-12
GTGCGACCCGTTGACCTCAAAACCAATTCTTTCGGATTGGGTGGAGGTCAAATGATTCGAGCGTCTCCTAAGATCGCTTAAATCATTTAACTGTTCTTTCGTGATGGTGCAATTCCATCCCTCTCGGTATCAGAGTGACAGCCTATCCCACACTGGTGCGAGTGACTCTCAAGCTGGTGTAGCGCATGGGATAAAAGGTGGTAACTGGAAGCCTCATCTGGAACCCCATCGAGCAGAGCTGGATATGGTTACGCGAGAAACCTGTGATAGACCCACCGTAATGGTCTGAGGCAGCTAAAGAGGCTGATAAGCTGCGTCCCAAAAGGGAATGGTGAACAAGCGGGCTAGCGTGTTGAATAGGGCGCTAGCGATACTCCGACAGTAGCCCGGTGGAAAGCAGGAACCTAAGTCCAGCGACAAACGGAAGAACGGAACGGAGTAACCCCACCTGGGTTCTTGGAGCGTCATTCAAGCGGGTAGTCAGCTATACACCCAAGTGGGGAAGGGATAACCTCAGAAGCAAACGCCTCTAGGAAAGCTGGAGGATAGGCTGACGGAGGTTCGGTGATGTGGACGGTAAAGCTGTGAGTCGCAGTTCAAACGTTATGAGCCAAGCACTGCTGAGGTATAAATGGAACACGATCCCCTGGCGCAAGCTAGAGCGGAAAGTGTTTAAGCTGCAAAAACGGATTTACCAAGCCTCAAGTCGTGGCGATGTCAAACTCGTCCACCGACTCCAACGACTTCTCCTCAAATCCTGGTCTGCCAAATGCTTGGCGGTTCGGAAGGTGACCCAAGATAACCGAGGCAAGAAAACGGCTGGCGTGGATGGGCAAACTGCCCTTAAGCCCCAGCAACGGCTGAACTTGGTCAGCAATCTGAAGCTGACTCAGAAGCCACTGCCGACTCGTCGAGTCTGGATAGACAAGCCGAGAAAAGCAGAACAGCGTCCGTTGGGCATTCCAACGATGACCGAGCGGGCACAGCAAGCCTTGGTGAAACTGGCATTAGAGCCAGAATGGGAAGCCAAATTCGAGCCAAATAGCTATGGCTTTCGACCAGGGCGATCTTGCCATGATGCAGTTGAAGCAATCTACTATGCGATCCGGTATCAAGCCAAGTATGTCTTAGATGCCGATATCGCGCATTGCTTTGACGAAATTAATCACACGGCATTGTTGAACAAACTCAAAACCTTTCCCCAGTTGCGCCGCACCATTCGGGCGTGGCTCAAAGCGGGTGTCCTTGATGGATATCAATTTCAGCCCACCACAAGTGGAACCCCACAAGGCGGTGTGTTGTCGCCCTTGTTGGCAAATGTGGCGTTACACGGATTAGAAACCGACATCAAAGCACTCGCGTATCCTG
>NZ_JBJPHS010000250.1:0-1339 GCF_052939495.1 Phormidesmis sp. 146-12
AGTAATCTTCAGTCACTTTTGCCATGAAGTCTCGTTTGCGAAGTTTTGGTCGATTACCTGAACTGCATTGCCTTCAGGTCAGCAAAGCTGACCGCAGTTCACAACTTAGCGATCGACCATCAAAGCGCGCAATTCATCATCGAGCGCTAGCGATTACCGAAGGTACCAACCATCAGAGCGCGACCCTTGCGGTATCTGCGGAGCAGCGCGTTGTTCAGGTAAAGCGCGATTAGCGCAAAGCGCAACTCCCTAGGAACCGACGAAGCTTGTGGAGGGGCATCGCAGGGGTGAGGAGTGCGATCACATTCGTTGAGGCTCAAAACAGCTTGTGATCTGTGATCATCCAGTGATACTCTGAGCCAAAAGCAGCAATGCTCAATCAACCTGTAAACGGTAGTTGGAATTTATCTGTTAAATCTGCCTGGAGTTGGGGTTGAAACTTGTACAGAAGTCGAAGGAACCTTGAGTTTAAGACTGGATGTTTTGGCGAAGGACAGGTTGCACTAGAAACATGATGACTAATCTTCTCAATCGATTCCTAGCACAACAGTTCCTTACTGTTAGCCTAGCTACTGCACTATGCTTACCCGTTCTGTCATCTGCGATCGCACGCTCAACACCAGCCCTTAATGCAGCATCATCTGGGGGATCGCTTGTTCTGTCAGATTTAAACGAAACTTTGCTCAATCAGTCACCCAAGTTACGCAAGCCTTGAAAGCAGTGAAAAAAGACGATGTGGGCTGTGTCGCTCCGCTGCTTCGTCGTCCTTTCTATGAACTGAATAACTCTAGAATTGCGCCATTTACGTGCTTCTTGCCCTCGCCAGCCCAAGGGAGCCAGAAACCTCTTGTTCACTCTCCCTGGCGCTACCGTGTACACACAAGTCGAGTCGATCTCTGTTTGAGGGGATCGCGCCCCTAACTCCTTCATTCTAGGGAACTTTGAGCATCAAGAAAATTCTGAAGCTCAGAAAAGGTTCGGATTTCAAAGTCTCCCAAATTTGGGGGATTTAGGGGGCAGAAGCTGACTAAAACGAAGCGATAGACGACTTGTGTGTACACAGTAGCGCCAGGGAGAGGGTGAGGGCTGAGATCTATTACACAATTGGGATGCTGCCAAAGTGTCTTTATCGCTACATATATGAGAATTAGTTGCAATAACAATAGTCCGGACGATTTTTAGGAGAGGGAATCGACAAGAAAGCCATCGATCTATTAGGGTGCTGATTAGAACAAACAAGCACCAGACCGATAGCCGTATGGAAATTGTACAAAGCTTACTGACCAATGGTTCGGACAAAATCAAACAGCGATCATGCCGTAAGAGCGTAGGGTCTGGT
>NZ_JBJPHS010000251.1:0-1310 GCF_052939495.1 Phormidesmis sp. 146-12
CAATGGTTCGGACAAAATCAAACAGCGATCATGCCGTAAGAGCGTAGGGTCTGGTCGTTGGGATGGGATTTAATCTGAGTTGGGGAGAGGTCTAACTTTGAAATAAAGGTATCGAGTAGATGGTCATTGAGCGCCCGTCGCTTGACGCTTGCCATGGAGAAGACAAAGGGGTGATTGCCTAATTGCTGCTGCTGAACCTCCAGTTTGGCAAGATTGAGAGCCGTGAAACTGGCATTGAAATGGAAGTCGAGTTTTTGGCTCTGGCGCGACTGGCAATCACTCAGTCCGGTAAACTGCTTGGCATCGCGGAAAAGAAATTCGATTTGAAAGCGTAATTTGTAGAAGTGGTAGATGTCTTGGGCGCTCTGAGTCAGGTCGGTTGAGAATAAGATGACCGTGCCCGTCTTGTCAGGCTTGCGAGTGTCTTGGAGAACGGCAAGTCGAATCGGGCGCTTGAGGGAACGATGCCAGACCTGTTGGGTGTAGAGGTCAACGCCCGGTTGCAGTTGAGTCACCCAACTGAAGCGACGCAGGTCAGCTAAATCCACTTTGCCGTCATACTTGCGTCCGGCACCGCAGACCTTTTGCTTGCCCTCGAAGATGAACGCGAGATTGGCATCGCGCCGCAACTTGCTGATGACGTGCAGATTCAGAGCAACGGCTCCCGTGACGAACGCTTGTTTGGCATACGCCCCATCGACCGCCAAATATTGCACTTGAGGCGGTAGGTGAGGGCGGGCAAGTTCCAGGTGATACCGATAGTAGTCCATCCGCGTTAGTTCAGGAAAAGCCGCTTGGTCAAACGTCTGTTCTGCTAGCAGCGCATAGCCCACTTCACTCTTGACATCCACGACCCCCACTAAAGACACCTCTAATCCTTTTTCGACTCGGCTGTGGCTGCCGTTGTAAAACAGGTCAAGCCCAAACGTCTTTTTGCCACTCTTGGCGATAAATGAGGCATCCATCACCGCAATCAGAGTCGCTGCCTCCGATGTCGCCGCTTGGATCACGCCCGCGTTGAATGAAGCATAATCAAAGGACTTCGCAAACGCTCGTCGATACGTTTTCTCACTCATCGGGCTGTAGCGGCTTAAATTCGTAAAGTTCACCTTTCCACAGGCAATCACAATCGTCGCGAACAGCATCGTCAATACTTTCCTCTGAGGTTGGTTCACAATCCCCACTTTCTTCAACAAGCTCTGTACAATTTCCATAGCGCTATCGACCCGGTACTAGATTTCATTCATCAGCACCTTAAGCGGTCGATGGCTTTCTTGTCTATTTCTCCTCTAAATTTGTCCGAACCATTG
>NZ_JBJPHS010000252.1:0-1282 GCF_052939495.1 Phormidesmis sp. 146-12
ACACGGGATGGCTTCCCGCGTTTTTCAAATTGATTGCCGCATTCAAATCTCGGTCTTGACTGAATCTGCAATGCTCACAGGTGAACACGCGCTCAGAGAGGGTGAGTGCTTCTTTTTTGGCTCCACAATTCGAGCAAGTCTTGCTGGATGGAAACCAGCGGTCTACGATGACGAGTTCAGACCCGTACAGCTTGGTTTTGTAGTCCAACTGCCGACGGAACTCATAGAAGCCCATATCACCTATGGCTTTTGCAAGCTTGTGATTTGCCATCATTCCAGACACATTAAGATCCTCAATGACTACCATGCTGTGGTTCTTGGCAAGAGAAGTCGTGAGCTTGTGGAGCGTGTCTTTGCGGAGGTTGGCAATCCGTTGGTGCAATCGGGCAATTCTGATTTGGGCTTTCTTCCAGTTGGCTGATCCTCGCTGTTTGTGGCGATTGAGCCATTGCAAACGGGATAGTTTTGATTCAAGTTTGCGATACGATTTCGCGCCCTCAAAGACTTCACCTGTCGATAAAGTAGCAAGTGTCTTCACACCCAGGTCAACGCCGACAACATCAACTGCTTTCAGCGTCTCGCTTGGTTCTACCTCAACGCGAAACGAGATGTACCAACGATTCGCAGTGCGGCTAATCGTCACATTTTTGACTGGCACTTGCGGCAAGTCTTCGTAAGTTCGCAGGATGCCAAGTTTCGGAACCTGAATTCGACGAGTCCCACGAATCTTGATTGTGCCGTCCAACTCAAATGAGTCGCCTTTACCTTTCTTCTTAAACCTGGGAACCCCTGAGACTTTCTTAAAGCACCTATCCCAAGCCAGTCGCAAATCACGCAACGCATATTGAGGCGCACATTTTGAGGACTCAAAGTACCAGGGATTTTCAGGCTTCACCAATGCCACCAACCATTTATGCAAGTCAATTGCAGAAGGGAATTTAATTCTGTTCTCTGGATTTGCTTGGTTGTGGTCAAGGATTTGTTTGGTTAGTCCGAGTCCCCAATTCCACGCATGACGCGCCACGCCAGAATGTCTCAGTAGGTCGGTACGCTGCTGATGGTTGAGTTTGAGTTCCGTCTTGAATCCTAAGAGCATGATATCATCGTACAGCAAGTAACGTACAAACACCATGTCTAAACGATTAGATTTTCGGGTTTCAGATGAAGACTTTGCAGCACTCGAAGCATACTGCAAGAAAACAGGTGCCACCAAGACAGGCGCAATTCGGATGTTGCTCCAAGTTCTCAAAGATGAGCAATTGTTAGTAGTTGTGAGAAAATC
>NZ_JBJPHS010000253.1:0-1235 GCF_052939495.1 Phormidesmis sp. 146-12
GTGGCAGACCGATTCCCCTAAGATTCACGAAATCGGGATTTAGCTAGGGTCGCCCCATGCTTGATTGCTCAGAAGAACCTCGAATCATCGGCCGGGAGCGGAAGTATCCCGAATGACGCAAGGTAGAGGTCAGGTCTGAGACCCCCCAAGGACACCCAATATTGGGAACAACTCATGACACTAGAGAATTTGTACATTGGCATTGATGTCAGTAAACGGACACTGGACGTTCATCTTCGCCCCTGTGGACAAAGCCTGAAGGTGGCGAACAGCGACTTGGGATTAGAGGCATTGAGCCAAGATCTGCCCGCCCCTGAACAGGTGAAGCGGGTGGTGCTGGAATCGACGGGCGGCGATGAGCGACAAGCGGTCGTTTGGCTAACCCAGCAGGGCTATGCCGTGTCGGTGATCAACGCCCGGCAAGGACGCAACTTTGCCAAAGCCGCCCATCAACTGGCAAAAACCGACCAGGTGGATGCCAAAGTGCTGGCGTGGTTTGGGGAAGCGATGCAGCCTCCGGTGCGCCCCCTGGCAAGTGAAGCCCAAGAGCAGTTGAACGATCTGGTGACGCGCCGTCGGCAGTTGGTCGAGATGTTGACCTCGGAGCGCAATCGGGCGGCTTTGCTGCGCGGCAAAGCCCAAGCCAACGTCGAGCAGCCTATCGACTGGTTGCAAGAGCAGGTCAAGGAACTCGACAGTACGAGCACAGAGCAGATCAATCAGTGTGAGCGGTGGCAGCACACTCAAAAGCGGTGGGTGAGCGTTCCCGGCGTGGGGTCGGTGATGAGTGCCACGTTACTGGCAAGTTTGCCAGAGTTGGGACAGTTGACGCACAAGCAGATCGCCACCTTAGTCGGAGTGGCCCCCCTGAACTATGACAGTGGTCAGATGAAGGGCAAGCGGCGGATCTTTGGCGGTCGTGCGCCCGTCAGGCAGGGGTTGTACCTGTCAGCTTTGGTTGCCGTTCGTTACAATCCGGTGTTGAAAGCGTTTTATAATCGCCTTCTCGATCGTGGCAAGTTAAAGAAAGTGGCTTTAGTCGCTTGTATGCACAAGTTGCTGACCATTCTTAATGCAATCGTGAAACAGGGCAAGGCTTGGCAGCCTCCTGCTGAAGAAGCCAGCCCTGAAAAAGTTGCGCTTCCGGCTTGACATTCAAGATAATCGCTAAATCCCCATGCTGGGGTAGGGTTGATTTATTCTATGGGAAGGAAATGTAGGCTAAGAGAAGCGAC
>NZ_JBJPHS010000254.1:0-1228 GCF_052939495.1 Phormidesmis sp. 146-12
TTCGGACTTTCATTGGCGATTCACACCCAGATTCAGCAATGCCGTTCATCCCTCATCCCTCATCCCTCATCCCTCATCCTCAATTCGACATTGGAAGCGCTGTCAACCCTATCAATTTCATTCCACGAGCGTTCCCGACGGTTGTAGCGGCACCCGTTGAAAGATTAATTGTGTACAGCGTGGAATTGGCGACAGCAAAGGCAGTATTGACCCCTGCACGCGGTGAGAAGATTTCAAACCCAGCAACCGTGTTGAAGTTAACGCCTAGAGCACCGATCGTTCTAAGCGTGCCATCATTGGGCGGGTTTTGCAGGACGAGAACATCGCGGCGAGAATCGATGTCAAACAGTTGAGTGGTGCGCGTTGGAGGCATAACTCCGGTTGGTGAAGGCGGCCCCGGAAAAGCATTGGTGTAAGACACGGCACCCACACGCGGCTGACTCTTTGCATTGGGGTCATCTTGAGCATAGTTTAACGGCTTGTCTACCATCACCATGCCGCTGTCTACATTGATGCGGAGATTTTGTCCATCTGCATTGACGACGCGCAGCAGATCGGGCACCGGATTGAAGTTGATCGCAGTGCTAAACCCTGGCTTAAAGGGAATCGACAGCGTGCTGATCAGTTTCGTTTCTCCAGTTGTGGGATTGATGGTGTAAACTTGGCTGCGGTTTGTCAGACCGTAGAGTAGCCCGTTGGAGGGACGCACATCAATGCCAATCAAAGTCCCGGCGATTCCTTGAACTTGTAGACTCTTACTTTTAGTCGGGTTATTGGGGTTAAAAGAGACGAGCGTGTTTTTGGCAGCCAGACCCACTAGCTGAACGTTAGGTAGATTGGTGGATTGAGCGCGATCGGTCATTGCCAAAACAGCCGTCAAACTTGATGCTGTGATAGCGATCGCAGGGGTGAGGCGTTTCATCAGTCATCCTCCCGTGTTGGGTAAGGGTTCGCTGACTTGTCCGCTCAGAAGTCTGTAGTAGATCTCGATCGAGCTTCTTCTTTACAATTCCTTTAATCTATGGCTAGACTTTTTGAAGTTTGAGTAAAGGATCAGTGAATTTTGTTGACAGAAATGAAGTTTTTTCTCTTGTTCGATGTCCCAAACAGGCTTTTCAGATCAGTGAGGCATTAGAAACTGGGACAATGTTTCGCAAAAATTTAGTTAATCTTGCGGCGTTGTTGCATAAAGAGGGGTTGCGGAGGGTAGAGACATGGTAAGTTTCAA
>NZ_JBJPHS010000255.1:0-1227 GCF_052939495.1 Phormidesmis sp. 146-12
AACTAGTGGACTGTCAAGGTTGAAATGAGGGGTAAAGCCGTTTGAGTTTAACCCGTGCATCTTCAGTGGTAAACCGCCAATCTATCGTTCGCAATTGCGTATTTCTGCGCTGTTCCCAAGCCAGTGTGTCTCGTTGCAATGCAGGTTGGTCGGGAATGCGACGGTCGAGACATTGGCGGGCTAAAACACTGAGTTCAGTTTCTGCCATATTGAGCCAACTACCATGAACAGGCGTGTAGTGAAATTCCAATTTGTCAAGAATACGTTTGGCTTCTTGGGGTTCAAAGCTGGCATACAAAGCTGAGGGGTCATGAGTGTTGAGCTGATCTTGAACAACTGTGACCCACTCCGCATCCGGGTAACGCTCATCGACCAAGTATTTCATTGGCTGAGCATAATCTTGCTTGGTGCGGCGCTCGGTGACTTCCACATGTCTCCAACCCGCTAAAGGTTCGACAAACATAAATAGATTGCGAACCCCGTTGCGCTCATATTCGCAGTCATATCGAGGCGGGTGACCCGCTTCAATCGGCAGAGGGACTTGTGTTTCTTTGACCAACTGTTTGCTCGTTTCGTCAAAACAGACCACAGGGTAACGAGGGTCGTAGGGACGGGTGTACACGCTCAACACATCCTCCATGTAATAGACAAACGTTGCATTCGCTTCGGGGGGAATCACCCAGCATTCTCGCAACCAGGGCTTGAGGTCGTTTTTTTCAGCGTTTGACGCACGGTCTCATGGGATACACTCTCGACATACTCCAATTCCACCATCCGGTCTGCTAACAGACGCAGGCTCCAACGCGCCTGTCCTTCAGGGACTTCACCACAGGTAATGGCAATCAGATGAGCTTCTTGCTCTCCATCTAAGCGTCGAGGCTTGCGTTGTTGCTGCACTTGCCGACTGAGAGCTGTCTCTAAGTTGGTTTCGACAAACCGCTGCTGCACCCGCTCAATGGTGGCAACACTAAGGTCTAAGGCTTGGCTAATGGTCTCATCCGTCCAACCACCGCCCGCCTGATTCGTGTCGGCTTTGAGCAAAATCCGGGCATGGTTCATTTTGTAAGCAGGGGCTTTGCCAGTGCTGGTAGATTGCTCCAACGCTTCTCGCTCTTCAGGTGTCAGAGAGACGATATATTTCTTTTTTGCCATGATTTTTGGTTGAAGGGGCACCTGCTCAAATTATCAACCAAATTACCCCTCAAATCAAAGCTGACAGTCTACTAG
>NZ_JBJPHS010000256.1:0-1209 GCF_052939495.1 Phormidesmis sp. 146-12
GGAAATTGTACAAAGCTTACTGACGAAAGTGGGCGTTTTTCGCAAACCTCAACTGCAAGCCTTGACCACCCTGTTCGCCACCATTCTGATTGCCTGTGGCAAGGTGAATTTTACCAACTTGAGTCGCTATAGCGATTTCAGTGAGCGAACCTATCGACGGTTCTTTGACCAGTCATTTGACTTTGCTGCGTTCAACGCAGAGGTGGTCAAAGCGGCGATAGCGGATCAAGCGATGATTGCAGTGATGGATTGCTCGTTCATCGCCAAGAGTGGGAAGAAGACCTTTGGGATTGACCGATTTTACAACGGCAGCCACAGCCGAGTGGAGCGAGGCTTAGAGGTGTCATTGGTAGCAGTGGTCGATGTCAAAACGGAGGTCGGCTACGGGCTACTGGCGGAACAAACCTTTGATCAAGCAGCTTTTCCTGAACTGACGCGCCTGGATTACTATCTGCATCACTTGGAGATTGCCCGCCCTCAATTGCCTGCTCAGATTCGCTATCTGGCTGTCGATGGAGCTTATGCCAAGGAGCCATTCATCACGGGAGTTCTCGCCCTCCAGTTGCAGGTGATTAGCAAACTGCGTCGGGATGCGAATCTGAGATTTAGGTTTGAGGGCGTGCAAAAAGCGCGAGGCGCAAGACGCAAGTACGATGGCAAAGTGGATTTCACGAGCCTGGAACGCTTCACCTGGGTCAGTCAAGTCCAACCTAGCGTTGACCTTTACACCCAAGTCGTCTGGCACGTCTCGCTCAAGCGTCAAATTCGCCTTGCCGTTCTCAAAGACACTCGTAAACCCAACAAATCCGGCTATGTCGTCTTATTCTCAACCGACCTCACCCAAAGCGCAGAGCAAATCTACCGCTTCTACAGACTACGCTTTCAAATTGAATTCATCTTTCGCGATGCCAAACAGTTCACGGGACTGGGTGACTGCCAAGCCCGGTCCGTCAAAAAACTCGATTTCCATTTCAACGCCAGTTTCACGGCTCTCAATCTTGCCAGGTTGGATGTTCATCGGCAGCAATTCGGGAATGCCCCGTTTGTCTTCTCAATGGCAAGTATCAAGCGACGGGCGCTGAATGACCATTTGCTGGACATCTTTATTTCAAAGTTAGGACTTTCGCCCACTGTGATTAAATCCCATCCTAACTACCAGAATCTAAGGTCTTACGGCGTTATCGCTGTCTAATTTTGTCCGGACTATTG
>NZ_JBJPHS010000257.1:0-1199 GCF_052939495.1 Phormidesmis sp. 146-12
ATTGTTTGTAAACCTGGTTCTACCCTCAATTAGAAAAGATTTGTCAGGCAGTCAGCTAATAGACCTGTTGGGAAATAGGAGATAATATTGAGCAGTTGCAAGGTGCCGTAGTAATGCTAAATCTGGAACACATTCTCAACCAAGACCGCTTGATGAGAGCGATGACAGGGCTAACTCTCAAAGCCTTCGAGGAACTGTTGCCCAGTTTTAGCCAAGCTTATGAGCAAAGCCTGGTAAAACCAGCAAGAGAACGCCAGCGTGCCCCCGGAGGAGGACGCAAGGCAACTTTGAGAAGCATGGCAGAGAAACTGTTTTACATCTTGCTGTACTGCAAATGCTATCCCACCTTCGATTTACTGAGTGTGCTGTTTAACTTTGAGCGCTCCTGTGCTTGGGACTGGGTGCACCGACTGTTGCCGATTTTGGAGACCAGCTTGGGCTACAAACAGGTGTTACCAGTACGACAGTTACGGAGCATGGCAGAGTTTGTGGAACGCTTTCCTGAGGTCAAGGAGGTGATTTTCGATGGGACTGAACGTCCGGTGCAACGTCCCAAAGACAAAGACAAGCAGAAGGAGCATTACTCCGGTAAAAAGAAGCGGCATACCCGCAAGCACATCACGGGCAGCACTCGAAAAAAGCGGGTGATCATCCTGAGCAAAGCCAGACCGGGCAAAATCCATGACAAACGACAATTGGATGAAGCAGATCTGGTGGGCAATATCCCCGATGAAGTTCCAGTGGAAGGAGATTTAGGGTTTCAGGGATTACAAAACGAGTTTGTCAACATTCACCTGCCTCATAAAAGGTCAAAAGGGAAGGAGTTGAGCGAACAGCAGAAACTGGAAAATCAAGAATTTAGTGCACAACGAGTCGCCTGTGAACATGCCCATGCAGGCATCAAGCGATATAACTCTGTGTCAGCAACTTATAGGAATCGTGTGCCTGATTGCGATGATCGCTTGATGTTGGTAGCAGCAGGCTTATGGAACTTCTATTTGGATGCTGCATAACTTGCTAGGAGATAGGAGCAATCCTGTTGTCGGGAAAACCGTTCTTATTACCCAACAAGTCTAATATGCTCTACAGACAGAAAGTTAGAGTTTCCGAAAAAATCAAATTGAAATTGAATTGGCTCGCTAATTCTTAGTGCCTATCCGAAAACTTGAATTGCCCTGACGACAATACAAGCACAGGAT
>NZ_JBJPHS010000258.1:0-1172 GCF_052939495.1 Phormidesmis sp. 146-12
CCCGCATGATGGGTGGTGTGGGAGGGGAGAGTTAATTGCTCTCCTCGACCCGATTGTGCTGCGCTGCTTACCAACAAGTCTGTGGTATCTTCAAAACTGCGCCTTGCAATAATCGCCAAATTGATTGAACCTCGTTATGGAACAAAAAGACGACCAACACCCATCCAGGTTTGGATATCCAACACGATTTCGAGAATGCGGTCAACACAAAGGTTTCGATAAACTCGATCAGCTAAAAATCGATCTGCGTCTCCAATTGTAATGACAGGAAGGAAATCGACTGAGTTCTCTTCTCGAAGAACTTGTTCTAGTGAGTCTTCACCCTTCATACTTCGGTTGGCAGTCAGCAAAATCATCTGATTTGCCTGAGCAAGTCGCCAAACAATTCGATCACTACTATCAATCGATAAATTCATCTCCTTAAAGGTAACAAAGCGAATCGGAAGTAGTTCTAACCAACCCTGACTCGCGATATTGCCCAATAGAATCTCTGCATGTCCCCCCAGGTTGTGATCAATCAAAAAGTTCATGCTTCTAGCTCATGCCTAACTTTCTGCGCCTGAAGTTTTACCCAGAGAGCTTCTTGACCTGGCTTGGGAGATCTCGTTGATGCACGAGCAAGATGTTCACGACTGCGCTCTTCCCAATACTGCCGATTTTCCTCAGCTTGTTTTAGAACCAGTTGATACTCTGCTTCAACTTCAGGGCGATTTGCTTCAATGTATGATAAAGCAGCGTTAATCTGCTCCTCTGTTAAATCAAATAAGGAGCGAATAAACTTTGAGGGATACTGAGCCGTTACATAGTCCATCACGTCGTAGAGGGTGATGCGAGTGCCAGAAATTGTCAGCCCTCGCTCTGTACGAATGATGGCTGGTTGGTGGTGGGATACTGAAGTCATATCCATAGCCTCTGAAGCTGTCTAGAAAGCAACACCATTGTAACTCATAAATCTGAGGTGATGAACTTTGCCAACTATTAGCGGATCTCATCTGCTCCATTTTGCTCCTCTCCTAGAGCACGCTTAAAGCGTTCGAGGTAGTCTTGAACTGCCACGGGTCGAACAATGATGTCAGATGCATTAGAACGCAATTTCTTAATTTCAATCAGCCTGCTAAGGGGCTTGCGGAGAAATAAACTCCCAGTCATTCTAGAAGCAAGCAGAAACGCGG
>NZ_JBJPHS010000259.1:0-1172 GCF_052939495.1 Phormidesmis sp. 146-12
GGGGGCTGAAGCCGATTGAAACGAAGCGAGTCACTCTCATCGAACTGACGTTAAAATGAATTCGCTGATGGGTGAAGCAGATGACCCCGGAAGAGATCGAAAGAACGATCGAACAAATGTTAGAGGTGCAACGGGGTTTGCAGAATAGCCAATTGCGGCAGCGTGACGAACTCGATCGCATGTTGCGATTGGTCGATCGCTTGATTGGATATTCGATTACCAATGAGTCGGAACATCTTTCTTTGGAAGAACGAATGGATGCGTTGGAACGGCGGATGAGGCGCTTGGAGCCGGGGAATTCTTAACTTCACGATCGCGCTTCACGCTTCCCATTTGACCAATCATTTCATTCTGCTTCTCCGTTCGATTTCCGAATCCATTCTTCAAGTGTTGCTGAATCGAGATCAAAGAGGGTTTGCAGGCGTTGTTGTTTTTCGGGAGATTGCAGCATTTGACCAATTACACCGTTCAAAATGTTGGTGACTGTTGTGGCATCGGGTGAGCCAATGCGTTGAAGAATGTTGATCGATTCCCACAGATTCGTGATCGCAGTTTCAAACTCTCCTCGTGCCACCAACAACTGAGACATCATCGCTAAAGTCGCCGCTTTTCCCTGCACATTGCCGATTTGCTCAGTGAGTTGCAGCGACTCTTGATAGAGGGCGATCGCTTGATTCACTTGTCCTTGATTGGCGTAGATGAATGCCATACAGAGTAAGGTCGCCGCTTTTCCCTGCACATCGCCGATTTGCTCAAAGAGTTGCAGCGATTGTTGATGAAGCTTGATCGCCTGTTCGACTTGTCCTTGATTGGCGTAGATGAATGCCATGCAGTGTAAGGTCGCCGCTTTTCCCTGCACATCGCCGATTTGCTCAAAGAGTTGCAGCGATTGTTGATAAAGCTCGATCGCCCGTTCGACTTGTCCTTGATTGGCGTAGATCATTGCCAGTTGCTGTAACGTCGCCGCTTTTCCCTGCACATTGCCGATTTGCTCAGTGAGTTGCAGCGATTGTTGATAAAGCTCGATCGCCCGTTCGACTTGTCCTTGATTGGCGTAGATGCCTGCCATTTGATGTAACGTCGCCGCTTTTCCCTGCACATTGCCGATTTGCTCTTCGAGTTGCAGCGATTGTTGATAAAGCTCGATCGCCCGTTCGACTTGTCCCTGATTG
>NZ_JBJPHS010000260.1:0-1137 GCF_052939495.1 Phormidesmis sp. 146-12
CGAAAGTCTGCGCTCCTACGGCGTGATCGCTGCTTAATTTTGTCCGAAGTGTTGTAAGTATAGAGGTTGATAAATTGCCAGTTAGAGGCGGTTCTATCCACAATTTTAATGTAGGTCACTTGGGAATAGAAAGCTTTGGTGCGCTGGATTTCTCGCTCTAGCCGATCAAGAACCTTCGCTTTGTCATATTGGCGTTGCATAATGAGGGTATGAATTAGGGTGAATTAGCATGGAATGTCCCGAGTGCAACTCAACTCATATCCGTAAAAATGGAATCAAGAAAGGTAAGCAAAATCACATCTGCGTCGATTGTGGTCGGCAATTCATAGATGGTTATGCCCCGCCTCAAGGCTATAGTGATGCGATGAAACGGGAATGTCTCAAAATGTATGTCAACGGCATGGTGTTTCGGGGGATTGAGCGGGTCGAAGGAGTGCATCATACCACCCTGATTACTTGGGTCAGACAAGTCGGCAAATGCCTGCCGGATGCTTACACGCCTGACAAAATACCTGAAGTCGGTGAGTTGGATGAACTAGAAACCTTCATTGGTCAAAAAAACAAAATCTGGATCTGGACGGTCGTTGACCACTTCACTCAAGGCATTTTAGGTTGGGTCTTAGGTAAACCCAGTGCCGATACGTTCCGTCCGTTGTGGGCGATTGTGGCAACTTGGCAGTGCTATTTCTATGTCACGGATGGTTGGTCAGTCTATCCTGGGTTCATTCCCAACGGTGACCAAATTATTTGCAAGACCTACATGACCCGCGTAGAAGGCGAAAATACGAGATTGCAGCACTATCTGGCTCGATTACATCGCAAGACACTCTGTTATTCCAAATCAGCAGAAATGCTGGCACATTCGATTCGATTGCTACTTCATTACCTAAAATTTTGGGATGTACCTGTCCCCGCTTGATTCATACCTTCATTCAGCAACGCCGTCATATTCAGATGTTGTGCCAATGTAAATCGCGTGTTGTCGCTCTTCTCATGCGTCATGACAGCATTCGTCAAAATGTTCTCACCTGAATCCTACACAAGCTGCATCCGAAGCTCCGGTATCTATCAGTGACAGAGCGGGCAAGTTCAGCGTCTTAGGATAGAAACCTAAAGCCTCATTCCAGGATTTAGAAA
>NZ_JBJPHS010000261.1:0-1135 GCF_052939495.1 Phormidesmis sp. 146-12
CGTTGATTGGCATCAACCACTAATCCATCCGAGAGGCGGGTTCGGAAGATGCCGACCTGCGAGTTTTCAAAGATATTGCGAAACTTAGTTTCACTTGCCTGCAACGCTACTGTTCGTTCTGCGACCTGTTGTTCTAAAGTGCGGTTATAATCGGCTAACAGTTTCTCTGCTTGTTTGCGCTCGGTAATGTCTTGAAAGGTGGCGATCGCATAAGCCACATCACCGTGTTCATCAAAAATGGGTGTTCCCCATACCTCTACTGGAGTCGCTACATTGTTTCGACGAATTTCCATATCATTAATCATCGTGAGATCGCCACTCAATGCCCGAACAACTGGCATTTTCTCAGTGGGGTAGGGTTGTTCTGTTCCCGCTAAATAAATTTGATAAACTTCTGCAAATTGATCCGGTGTCACAGCAGGATCAATCCCCTTACCCAATAGCTGAACTGACCTTCGATTGGAGTAGCAAGGGCGACCTGTTGCATCGACCACTCCAATTCCCACGGGCACCGCTTCAAAAAATTGCGTCAATTTATTATTGCTGGCGTGTAGCTGTGCGTAGAGTTTGGCATTTTCAATTGAGATCGCTGCTTGAGTGGATAGCAAGTTTAAGACTTGCGTTCGCGTAGCGTCTCCTTTGGAGAATTGCTCTGGTGTAAAAGCCCCAGTTGCTAATTGATTTTCCAGATACAACACACCAACAAGCTTACTTTGATTCAGCAACGGCAAACAGAGCAGCGATCGCGGTTGGTTGTGCTGAATGTATGGCTCGTTGATGAAATTACCTTCATGAGTCGCATCATTCAAGATCACAGGTTCATGAGTCCGAATCACATACTGAATAATCGATTCGGGTAAACGATTCGCCATTGGCATCGATTCCAACACTTGCGTCGTACAGACATTCTCACTATCATTGAGTTCGCAGGCAGCCTCAATTGTCCATTCTCCTGAGTTTTCTAAAATCAGACTTCCAGTTTGTGCGCCAGCATTCTCGATTAAAATCTGCATCAAGGAACGAAGCAACCGATCGAGTTCAATTTCACTCGAAATTGCCTGTGATGCTTTCAGTACCGCAGCTAAATCGATCGCGTTGTCTAAGCGAGCAGAAGTAGTTCTAGAAGTTGCATGGA
>NZ_JBJPHS010000262.1:0-1132 GCF_052939495.1 Phormidesmis sp. 146-12
AAGGGATCGATAGCTTTCTTGTCCATCCCCTCAACTAAAAACTGTCCGAACCATTATTCGATGAGCAGGGGCTTGATTTCTATCATGCCTTGGCTACCTTAGCGGGATCGCAGTTGCCTTCTATCCCCAAGACTTACTTGAGCAGAAGCAATGGCTCACTCGCAGTTGTCATCAGATCAAGCATGACTCTGGAGGGGAGACTCAATATGAACAGATGCTTGAGCTATCCCACCTTAAACCTGTTAGAGGGTCTCAAGAGAATTTAGAGGGGCGCTGACTTGCTTTGAGAACATCGCCATCAGATGGACGATGCCTTTTACGGTGAACAGCAGTATTCGATCGATAGTGTCACCGAAGTGGCTTGCAAAACCGTGATAAACAAAGTCTATGTGGTTCCGGCATGCGATGGTGGAGGACCGACGCATTGGTATTACTGAGTTTAAGAACGTTGGTAGCCCTAACTCGCTGGAGTCAATTCTGAGATAAGGGACGTGTGTGAAAATGAGATACTAGTAGTCAGTCAAGAATTAATTGACGGGTAAAGGCGATGCAACTTTACCCTCGCACCTGCGGTTGTAAACTGCCAGTTAATCCAGGTCTGTTCTTGATTACGCTGCTCCTGCCAAGCGTCTACTTCGGTCTTCAGAGTACTAAAATCAGCAATGCGACGATCTAAACACTGACGGTTAAGCACACTCAGTTAAATCTCTGCCATGTTTAACCAACTCCTATGGTTGGGAGTCTGACAGAATTCCAATTGCTGAAGGATTCGTTGGGCTTCTGCGGGTTCAAAGGTTTTGTACAAGGATGCAGGGGAGTAGGTGTTGAGATTGTCTTGCACCACCGTAATTTTGGTAGCGTCTGGATAATCGAAATCGACCAATGCCTTGAGCAAGTGAGCATAATCGACTGCGTTGCGTTGCTGTGTCGCTTCCACTCGTCTCCGTCCAACTATTGGCTCACACACCATAAACAAATTGGCAGTTCCGTTGCGCTCATACTCATAATCGATGCGTTCAGGCACACCCGGTTGGGCTGGAATCGGAATCCCCGTTTCTTTGACAAGTTGCTTGGTTGATTAGACCTTTCCGAGAATTTACAAGCGAGACTGCTGCTGGGTTTGAGGTCATTC
>NZ_JBJPHS010000263.1:0-1086 GCF_052939495.1 Phormidesmis sp. 146-12
ACTTCGTTTTACCCTCTTTTTTTAACTCAATTTAATTTCTGGAAACGACTATTCATCAATGCAAACCACGGGAAAGGCGGTATCGTAACGCGTCTGATACAGTGCCAACCCCGACTCCATCCGCCAGACAAATTCCGTGTTCTGCTCTGGTGGAATCACCCAACACTCTTGCTTCCAAGGTTGCAGTTCGTTTTTTTTAGCACTTGCCGCACACTCTGGTGACTGATGTGTTCGACGTAATTTAGCTCGACCATGCGATCTGCTAACAATCACAGTGTCCAGCGCCCTTGCCCATTCGGTGCATCGCTACAGCGCAGCGCAATCAAGTGAGCTTCGTCCTCTCCGGTCACTTCTCGCTTGCGTCCTGCCCCCGGACGACTTTTCAGTGCTGCTTCCATTCCCGCTTCCACAAATCGCTGGCGGACTCGCTCAATGGTTCTCAGGCTGAGGTCGAGTGCCTCTTTGATATCAGTATCGCGCCAACTTCCCCCAGTTGGTTGCCATCTGCTTTCAACAAGATGCGAGCGTGATTAATTTGGTAGGCAGCGTGTTTCCCAGTGGTTGTGAATTGTTCCAGGTACTGTCGCCGCCAGAAGTTAAGGAAACATTGTATTTTTTCGCCATCTGTTAGTGTCTTTATTTTTTCGCCATTTGTAAGAGGAAAATGATTATCTGAAAGTAGGGAGAAAGAAGTGTTGAGAGCAGTCTCCCATGAACATTGCAGAACGAGAACAACAGATTCTACGGGTCAAAGCCACCAGTTTTCAACCTGAACTGGATGAGGCATTAGAACAAACTCTGCGAAGTGCCGTGCTTGGAGCAGTGAAGACTAGTGGTCTGTCAAGATTATACTGAGGGATAAAGCCGCTTGAGTTTAATCCGAGCATCTTGAGTGGTGAAGCGCCAGTCCACTGCATGACCCTGAGCATTACGTGCCTGCTCCCAAGACGCAATCTCTTGGGTCAGAGTGAGTTTGTCTGGAATGCGCCGATCTAAACATTGACGCGATAGAACACTGAGTTCTATTTCTGCCATACAGCATTTTTCAAGTAGATGTAGTACGATTAACTAGTCAGTGTCAGTAGA
>NZ_JBJPHS010000264.1:0-1066 GCF_052939495.1 Phormidesmis sp. 146-12
GGCTTTGTTGCATGATTAGAAAAACGGTCAGATCCGCATTGGAATAGTCTTGGTATTAAGCTTCAACCTTGTAGCTATCAGGCTTGGCAATCTGAATCATCCGATTGAGCGCAGCACATTTGATGAACAACTCCACCGCTTGATTGTCAAATTGACGCGCACTGAGATTGCCGCCAAAGATCGTTTTGAAGCGAAACAGGGTGGTTTCTGCAATCGATCGACGATGATAGCCAGAGTCGCGCTTCCAGCGTTTGCGTCCATGCTTACGAATCGAGCGCAGATTCTCATCCCGTTGATGAGGCTTGCCTTTACGATTGCCATGCTGCCAAATCTTGGCATCCTTGCGCGGAGGAATGACGGCTTTAGCTCCTTTGGCTTCAATCTCGTCATAGCAATGGCGATGGTCATACGCACCATCGGTAGAGACTTGGTTTATCGGCTCTTCAATGGCTTCCAGCACATCGTTGAGCACTTCTCCATCATGGAAATCGTTGGTTGTGACCACCGCCGCTAAGATTTCGCCCGTTGCCTCATCGACTCCCAGATGCAGTTTGCGCCAGGTGCGTCGTTTGCTCACTCCATGTTGACGGGTTTTCCACTCCCCTTCGCCATACACTTTCACCCCCGTTGAATCCACCACCCCATGACGAGACCCCTCCTTCGGCACCACCGGCAGTTCAACCGAGAGTTGACCCAATCGTCGCCATAGAGTGCTGTGGTCAGGAACGGGTAAATCAATCTCCATCAACTCAAAAATGGATTCCACGAAGCCTTGGCATTGCCGTCCGGCTAATTGATACACGGCTTTCAACGTCGCCATCGTCAGGATTGCCAAATCGCTATAAAGCTTGGATGCTCCGGGCTTACCGCTCAAATCCTCAACAATCCATGCCTCCAGCACAGACTCCTCGATCCAGAAGGTGAGACTTCCTCTCTGCTTCAATCCAGCGTTATACTCAGACCAGTTGCGGATGCGGTATTGAGGTTTCATGGCGTAGTTTTGGTGTGGTAATTGAAACTTACCATGTCTCTACCCTCCGCAACCCCTCTTTATGCAACAACGCCG
>NZ_JBJPHS010000265.1:0-1037 GCF_052939495.1 Phormidesmis sp. 146-12
GGCTCCAGAACCGTACATGACCCTTTCGACTCATACGGCTCCTCAGTGATGTGGTGTTTGTCACACATACCTCTACCGTGAACGGCATCGTGGCAATGCCCATGTAAGAGCGCCAAATTTGAGGCGCGATTATTCTGATGATTTCCATTGAGATGATGAATTTCCAGAATGTCCTCTAGCCTGAAATAGCGCTCACAGTGATGGCATCGTCCTTGCTGCTGTTTCAGCAACTTTGCGACTTTGCGGGGCAGCATCGGATGCCGCCCCAGTCGAGTACTCCAATAAATCTGATCTCCATCAAACGGACTGCGACAGCCTTGCACTTTGATGTGACGCTGAATCGGATGATCCGTATGTCGAATCAAAAAGGAACCTTCTGGAGTCATGAATCGCCAGTTATCCAGTCCATTGCGGCGGAAATACTTGCGGATGACCCAGACGTTACTCTTGTGGGGGTGTCGCCGTTTTGCCCATCGCCAAAGCTTCAGAAACAATAGATGACCCAGTGCCTCAAAGGTCTTCCGCGAAACTGCCGTTTGATAGTACTGTGCCCACCCGCGAATCAGGGGGGACAAGTCCCAAATCACGATGTCTTGCGGAGCATGTCTGAGGTTTCTGAGTCGAATCTTTAACTCATGCAAATGCCTGAGAACAGCTTCTTTGCTCGGTTTGATGAGCGTAACGTGCCCAAGGTGCTTACCGGAACGAGGAGATCTCATGCAGTGGTGTTTTCCGACTCGGTATTGCCGAATGTGGAAGCCCAGAAAATTAAATCCGGGCGGTTGCCCCGCATGAGATTCCAAGGTGTGTCCGATGCGCGTTTTGCTGGGCTTGAGTTTCAGTCCAATTTGACTCAGCCATGTTTCAATCAATTCCTGGCATCGTTGCACGACGCTCAAATCCTGATGAAAAACCACAAAGTCATCGCAGTATCGAATGATCTGGAGATTTTTATAGAAGACGAGCTTCTGCCCCCGAACTTCAGGATACGCGAGTGCTTTGATGTCGGTTTCTAATCCGTGTAACGCCACATTTGC
>NZ_JBJPHS010000266.1:0-1014 GCF_052939495.1 Phormidesmis sp. 146-12
AACGTGAGTTCGATGGACTAAAAAATGGCAGGGGGCAGAGCCGGCAAGCCTTTGGGTTGAAGATCTAAGGATGGCAACTTGGGCTGGTAGGTATAAGCGATCAGTCCTGCCGCCAAGTTGACCAAGAAATTCCAGCAACTACGATGTCGAGAATGCTCGATCTGACAAACGTTCTTCAGTTGATCGTTGACCGATTCAATTAGCGACCGCTTGCGAAGCAAGATTTTATCCATCAGCTTGACCAGGCGTTGCTTCATATTTTTCTTGGATTTGGTCACGAGTTGTAGACCGCGATCATAGAGTTCCTCGAACAATTTTTGACTGATGTAGCCGCGATCTCCAAAGAGTTGTCCGATCAAGTCTTGGGTCATTTCGGGAACCGGTTGGCGGTCATCGGTATTGGCAGGAGTCAGTTTGAACGCCAAGAGTTCTCCACGATCATTAATAATTAGATGCAGCTTGAAGCCAAACTTCCACCCGATTGAACTTTTGCCCCAACCCACGAGGTTTTGAAAGACTTTGTGCGCGTGAGCGCGTGCGGGATGACACACTTCAAGGGGTGTCGAGTCGATGAAAGCAAGTCCGGTCATTTCTCCTTTGCGGGTATTGGCGAAGCAGCACAGCAGCATCAAGCACCAGGGCATTAATTCGACAAAGCGCGTGTAGCTGACCAAGTTAGGAAAGGCTTTCCGCCAGTAGGGCAGCACTGTCAACGTATAAAAGTCTTTGAACGTTCTCATCCCCGATCCATGAAACGCAATCAAGATCGTCATCACTTCACTGAAGCGCATTCGTGATCGATAGTGCCTGGTTCCACCTGCGGCAGGTAGTTGAGCTTGACACGACCAAGCCCGCTCAAACTGCTCACAGAAGTCGTCCACCTCCCAGAAGATGGTAGTCAAATCCAAGTGCGATACGATGGTGTCCATAGCTGAGACTTGAGAGATTTACGTTACTTTCAACGGTAGTCTCAGCTTTCCTTTTGCGCTTCTATCCTCCGTCGAACTCACGTTA
>NZ_JBJPHS010000267.1:0-1003 GCF_052939495.1 Phormidesmis sp. 146-12
GATCGATGGCTTTCTTGTCGATTCCCTCTCCTAAAAATCGTCCGGACTATTGTTAGATCACATTACAGAAGCCTTTGGTCCCTATTTGGGTTACAACGCGGATGAAACAAAACGGGCAGGTAAAGCCGATGGCTACACTTGTCAGGGGCACCCGTTTCTCTACCCGCTCATCGAATGGGGATGGACACGGGATGACTGCATTGAATATCTCTATCGTATTCTGGGAGTCCTTTGGAGGAAATCTGCCTGTAGCTATTGCCCATTCCAGCAAAAACAAGCTGCGATCGATCGCTATAACCGTGACCCGAAAGCCGCAGGGTTCACACTGCTGATGGAGCTAAATGCTCTGGCATTTAATCCTCGAATGCATCTATTTTCATCAGGCACTGCTTATGATCTGATGGTGAAAAGCAGTAACCAGGCTGCCCTTGATGAATTGGAGGAGCTATTACGCCAGTTACAGTGGGCTACTTATCACGTTCAACGCACTTACAAGCAACTAATTGGGAAAAACGGCAAACCCTACGTCAATTCCGATCGCAAAGTGGTTCTGGTGAACGAAGGCAACAAAGCTCAGATGGAGTCCAACTTAGAGACAATTTGCCAACGTCATCATACCTCAATAGAAGATCTGCACGGCAAACGGTGCTATCTCCACCGACGACAAGAAGGCATTTATCCGGCTTTCGAGGAGTTTTACGTTGTTGCTCCCAATCTAGCGAAAAACAAATGCCGTAACCTGAAAGCCTTTGAGCAAAATTGGCGGGAACTGACAGAACCCGCTAAACCTGTTCAGTTGACTCTCTTTGTTCTCTAACCCCAAGCACAGACAAGATGGCTGCGATCGCGATAGAGCTTCCGCTCCAGAGAATGTAGGCGGGCTGACAGCTTTAAGCAGGTCTACATGCCCTCGCCTGTTCACCAACATGGAGCGGTCTATGTCTGAATCCTAAGTACAGGACAAAAAACTTAGAACCTGCAAGAAATCATTCATTTTCTGCTC